>NZ_LEKS01000017.1:0-124578 GCF_001027725.1 Flavobacterium sp. ABG | reverse complement strand
TCCTAGAATTACAAAATTTTATACCAATTGATTTTTGCAAAAGTATCATTTTGAATCTACCCCTACTTTAGCTCAATATCATTAAGTTAAGGATTGTCAAAAAAAAGTCTCACGCAGATTTTAGCGGAATGGAATTAAAAAAATCCGCAGAATCCGCAGAATCTGCGTAAAAAAGTCTCTTACCTTAATGACTTTGAGCTTTAGCCAAACTGGTGCTTATTTTGGCTAAAGCCATTAAACTCTTAAATCAAACTATACTCCTCCAGCTAAAGCAGGAGGCAATTCAAAATAATGCGATCTATAATAGCCTTGAAACGGCTTTTTTAAACTCAAAAAAAGCACAAAAACAATGTTAAATCTTCATCTGACATCTTGTCATAATCATTCAAATAATTGTACCTTTGCCACCTTATTAAAATTCACTTCTGAAAGTGCCTTATGGAAAAGATTATTGAAGAAAGCAAACAGGGCGAAAGTCTTGTTTTAGAAAATAAACCTGAGAATACCAAAAAACTTTTTATAGAGAGTTACGGTTGTGCGATGAATTTTTCGGACAGTGAAGTCGTAGCTTCCATTTTATCACAAGGCGGATATAACACCACTTCGGTTTTAGAAGAAGCCGATCTGGTTTTAGTAAACACCTGTTCTATCAGAGACAAAGCCGAACAAACGATTCGCAAACGTCTGGAGAAGTATAATGCTGTAAAACGAATTAATCCAAAAATGAAAGTGGGTGTTTTGGGCTGTATGGCCGAGCGTTTGAAAAGTCAGTTTTTGGAAGAAGAAAAAATAGTCGATCTGGTTGTTGGTCCGGATGCTTATAAAGATTTACCTAATCTATTGGCAGAAGTTGAAGAAGGTCGTGACGCTATCAATGTAATTTTATCGAAAGAGGAAACTTACGGAGATATTTCACCCGTTCGTTTAATGAGTAACGGAATCACCGCTTTGGTTTCGATCACGCGTGGTTGCGATAATATGTGTACGTTTTGCGTGGTACCTTTCACACGTGGACGTGAGCGCAGCCGTGAACCGCAAAGTATTATGCAGGAAATTCAAGACTTATGGAGCAAAGGCTTTAAAGAAATTACGCTTTTGGGACAAAACGTTGACAGTTACCTTTGGTATGGTGGCGGTCTAAAAAAAGATTTCGTAAATGCGTCTGAAATGCAAAAAGCAACAGCAGTAGATTTTGATCAATTGCTTGAAATGGTTGCAGTTGGTTTTCCTAAAATGCGTATTCGCTTTTCGACTTCAAATCCGCAGGATATGCACGAAAGCATTTTGCACGTTATTGCAAAATACCCGAATATCTGTAAACACATTCACTTACCGGTTCAATCGGGAAGTAACCGAATTCTAAAAGAAATGAATCGTCTGCACTCCCGTGAAGAATACATGGCTTTGATTGATAAAATCAGAGCAATTGTTCCCAATGCATCGATTTCACAAGATATGATCGCCGGTTTCCCAACAGAAACCGAACAAGATCACGAGGATACGATGAGTTTAATGGAATATGTGAAGTATAATTTCGGTTATATGTATTCGTATTCAGAGCGTCCCGGAACTTTGGCAGGAAGAAAAATGGAGGATGATGTTCTCGAAGAAACCAAAGCCCGAAGATTGCAAGAGATTGTTGATTTACAACAAAAACACGCCTGGTTCCGTTCTGAAGAGTTTATCGGTCAAACGGTAGAAGTTTTAGTTGAGAAGGTTTCTAAAAAATCAAAAGAAGAATTCTCAGGCAGAAACTCTCAAAGCATCACAGTAGTTTTCCCGAAAGAGAATTATAAAATTGGGGATTTTGTGAATGTAAAAATCACAAGCTGCACCAGCGGAACTCTTAAAGGAGAAGCTGCGGGGTATTCTGGGATGAATTAGATTGTTTCAGGTTTCAGGTTTCAGGTTTCAGGTTATTTCCGGAATTTGAGATGTATGATTTAAATTAAATAGCCCAGTCGCAAGAAGTAAGAATGGAAAAAGAAATCACAATTAAATATAAGCCTAACCTAGATAAATTAGTTAAAGTCTCTAAATACTTACTTTTCAACATCCCTTATCTAAAATGGATTATTTTATTTATTCCTGTCATTCTTTTAAAACATAAAATTATTTCGCTATTTACAGGATCGTATAAAGCAATAGAATGGGACATATTTGATGCTTTACCTTTGGTTTTAATTATTTTTATTTGGTTTTTTGCCTATATCAGATTATCTTCAAACATCAAAAAAAAATTAGTAAAGGACAAAAGAAATTTAGAAACTCAAAAAATAACATTTAACAGAAATTCTTACATACAAGAAGGTGAAACTTTTAAAATAGAGAATTTCTGGAATGAAATGTATCAAATTAAAGAAACTAAATCCTGGCTATTAATATATGTTCAAAAAAACTCTGCTTTACCTATTATTAAAGAAGATTTAAACGACAATCAATACAATGAATTAAAACAACTTTTTAATTCGTTAGACATAAAAAAGAGTTTAAAAAGTTAAGTTTTAAGTCTTGCAAAAAAACTTGAAACAAATAAAAACTTGAAACAAAAAATATATGGAGACCGTTCAAGCAATAAAACAACGTTTTGAAATTATTGGAAATGATCCAAAATTAAACCGCGCTATTGAAAAAGCAATTCAGGTTGCTCCTACCGATATCTCCGTAATGGTAACGGGAGAAAGTGGTGTTGGTAAAGAAAATATTCCACGAATCATTCATTCGCTTTCGCACAGAAAGCATGGTAAATATATTGCCGTAAACTGTGGAGCTATTCCGGAAGGAACTATTGACAGTGAACTTTTCGGCCATGAGAAAGGCGCTTTTACAGGAGCGACGAGCACCCGTGAAGGGTATTTTGAAGTGGCAGATGGCGGAACAATTTTTCTCGATGAAGTGGGTGAATTACCGCTAACCACTCAGGTTAGATTACTCCGTGTACTTGAAAATGGAGAGTTTATAAAAGTAGGATCTTCACAAGTTCAAAAAACCAATGTGAGAATCGTTGCGGCAACCAATGTCAATTTGTTCAATGCCATCGAAAAAGGAAAATTCCGTGAGGATTTGTACTATCGTCTGACTACGGTTGAAATAACCTTGCCGCCTTTGCGTGAAAGAAACGAAGACATCCATTTATTATTTAGAAAATTCGTGGCCGATTTTGCACATAAGTACAAAATGCCACCTTTGAAATTAGATGATGATGCCGTTCAGTTGCTGCAAAAATTCAGATGGAATGGAAACATTCGTCAGTTGCGAAATGTAGCCGAGCAGATTTCTGTTTTAGAAACCAATCGCGATATTACCTTATCTACTTTACAATCTTATTTACCTACGGAAGGAAGTAATTTACCTTCGGTAATCAGCGATAAGAAAAAAGAAAGTGATTTTAGTACGGAAAGAGACATTTTGTATAAAGTCCTTTTTGATATGAAAAGTGATTTAAATGATTTGAAAAAGCTCACTTTAGAATTAATGAAAAACGGCAGTTCAAAAGTGCAGGATATCAATCCTAATTTAATTCAGAAAATATACGGCTCACAGGAAAATGAAAGTGAAATTGATTTTGAAGAAGAACCAAGAACAGCTGTCATGACACCTACCGCCCGCGAAGACAATTATCGCATGCAGGATGACAACAATTATCTCGATGCCGAAACAATTGAAGAGGAAGAGATTTTACGTCTGGAACAAAAAGAAATCGAAATGATCAAAAAGTCATTAGAGAAAAACAAAGGAAAACGTAAAGCCGCCGCTGATGAACTAGGCATCTCAGAACGAACTTTATACCGAAAAATCAAACAATTCGACTTGTAGATAAAAACTAAATTCCAAAAAATAAATTCCAAATTCCAAATTGGTATATTTGAAAAAAAATGAAAGCTCACAATTCCAAAAATGGCCCTCGCCCAAAATTGGAATTTGGAATTTCAAAAAATTGGAATTTCTAACTATTATTATGAAAAAAATATATTCTCTCTTAGCTCTAATCAGCCTCTTTTTATTAAGTGGTTGCAATGTTTACAATTTCACAGGAACAGGACAAATTGATGGCAAAACGTTTCAAGTTAACTTCTTCCAGAATAATGCTGCTCTGATTGAGCCGGGAATCGACAGGGATTTTACTTTGGCTTTGCAGGATTTAATTCAGAATCAAACTAATCTAAACTTAGTCAGCACTGGCGGGGATTTGGTTTATGAAGGAGAAATTGTAGATTACAGAACTACTCCAATGACAGCAACCGCCGACCAACAAGCGGCTCAAAACCGTTTAACGATCCGTATTAATGTTCGATTTACCAATAGAAAAAAGGAAGCGGATGATTTTGAAAGAACATTTGAATTCTACAAAGATTATCCGGGAACAGAGCAATTGGTAGGTTCTACTTTAAATTCTGCTATTAAAGAGATTTACGACAGAATTACCCAGGATATTTTCAATGAGTCCTTGGCAAAATGGTAGTTTTGGTTTAACCGTTACATCTCTTATTCATTAAAATGATGTAACAGTAACCTTCCCGATTAAACAAATAAACAATTCGACGATTAAACAAAAAGAAATGAACGTAACTGATTATACATACCTAATAAACAAACCCGATGCTATTACCGAAAAGCAAACGGAGGGATTAGGCAATGTTCTGAATGAATTTCCGTATTTTCAAAGTGCAAGAGCATTACGATTAAAAGGACTTTATGATCAGAATAGTTTTAAGTATAATTATGCCTTAAAGGTTACTGCAGCTCATACTACAGATCGTTCTGTATTATTTGACTTTATAACTTCTGAGAATTTTGTATCCATTCAAAATGACTATTACGATCAAAAACTGCTGGATCTTTTAAACATTACTGTTTTTGAAAGTGAAATTGTTTTACCCGAAATCCAAAAAGTTCCGGAGATCCGAATCGATCCAATCGAACAATCTATACTGACTTCAATAAGACAGGCGACAACTGTTGTTTTTGAAGAGTCCGTAAAAACGGAAGAGCAACCTGTTATCGAACAGCCTGTTATTATTCCAATAAAAATAGAACAGGAGGTCATTTTTGAAGAACTGATAAAAACCGAAGAACAGCCTGCTGCACTTGTTGTTGAGCAACCTTTAACACCTGCAAAAGAAGAAACCGAAATTGTTTTTGAAGAATTAATAAAAACAGACGAACAAACTGTTCCAACTTATATAAAGGAAGAAACTCAAGAACAAATTATACCTTCTGCCACAGAACAACCTGTTGCTGTTCCTGTAGAAGAAGAAATACTTGCTGTAATTGAAGAACCAATACAAACAGAAGAACAACCTGTTGTAACTTCTACACCGGAAGAGCCTTCAATTGTTGCTGAAGAAACGGTAACAATTCCAGAAGTTCGTGTTGAACCTATTGCGGAATCTGACTTTATTTCTTTGAAAGAAGCCACAACCGTTGTTTTTGAAGAGGTAGTAATTACGGAAAAGTCAAAAGAAACAGAAGCTCAGGAAACCGTAAAAATTGCGGAAGAAAATCTGGAAATCGGAAAACCGTTGGATTTTTCTGTTAACGAAAAACATTCCTTTCAGGAATGGCTGCAACTATCCAGAACAGAACCAATTGACCGAACTAGTGAAGGTCCACAAGAAAATACAGAACCCGTAAGCGAAGTTGAAAAGGCTCCTGAACCTGTTGTTGAAGTTATTGTTCCAATTGAAGAAACAGAAACAATAGAGGACGAGAAAAAGAAAAAAGCGGAATTAATCGATAAATTTATCGAAACAAATCCGAAAATCGCACCGGTCAAGTCCGTAGCAGCTACTACCACTACTCAATTTGACATCAATAAGGAAGAGAATCCATACCTGATGACAGAGACTTTAGCCAGAGTCTATTTGGAACAAAAGAAATATACAAAAGCAATCCAAGCATATGAAATATTAATTTTGAAATATCCAGAAAAAATTAGTTTCTTTGCAGACCGCATATCGGATATAAAGATTTTACAACAAAATAACAATAACAATTAAACAATGAGCACATTTTCAATTTTTTTAGTTTTAATCACAATAGTTTGCTTTCTATTGATCGTAGTAATTATGGTACAGAATCCTAAAGGAGGCGGATTGTCTTCTACAATTAGTGGGACTCAAATGCTAGGTGGAGTACAAAAAACGACAGACTTTTTAGATAAAAGTACTTGGACGTTAGCTACTATCTTAATTGCTTTAATTTTACTTTCAAGCTTAAGCTTTACAGGATCATTAAGTGATACTGACTCTAAACTTATTGAGAAAACGGAAGCTCCTGCTGCCAAAACACCAGCTGCTCCGGCTCAACAAACTCCTGCTCCGGCAGCTCCTGCAACAAAATAATAATTTTGATATAAAATTGAAATGCCAGCCTGTCAAAGCTGGCATTTTTTTTAGGAAATAATGTCAGTTTTTGAAGCATGGCATAATTTCTGAAAGTTTTTGAACATTAAAAAGTATAACCTAAATATAAATAAAATTATGGCTTTAAATATTAAACCGCTTTCTGACCGCGTACTTATCGAGCCTGTTGCAGCTGAAACTAAAACTGCTTCAGGAATCTTTATTCCAGATACTGCCAAAGAGAAACCACAAAAAGGTACTGTAGTTGCAGTTGGAAACGGATCTAAAGATCACACTATGACTGTAAAAGTTGGTGACACTGTTCTTTATGGTAAATATGCCGGAACAGAATTAAAACTAGAAGGCACTGATTATTTAATCATGCGTGAAGAAGATATTCTTGCGATAATCTAAAAATAAAAGTAAGTAATAAATAGTAAGAGTGAAGTACTACGGTAACTTGAAACAACTCAAACTTTAAACAAAAAACAAAAAATGGCAAAAGATATAAAATTTGATATTGAAGCACGTGACGGATTAAAACGTGGTGTTGATGCATTGGCAAATGCTGTAAAAGTAACTTTAGGACCTAAAGGTCGTAACGTAATTATCGGGAAATCATTTGGTGGACCAACGGTTACTAAAGACGGTGTTTCTGTTGCAAAAGAAATCGAATTAAAAGACCCATTAGAAAATATGGGCGCGCAAATGGTTAAGGAAGTTGCTTCTAAAACCAATGATTTAGCCGGAGACGGAACTACAACGGCTACTGTTTTAGCTCAGGCTATTGTAAAAGAAGGTTTAAAAAACGTTGCTGCAGGTGCCAATCCAATGGACTTGAAACGTGGTATCGATAAAGCAGTTGAAGCTATCGTTGCGGACTTAGCGAAACAAGCTAAAGTAGTTGGAAGTGATTCTGATAAAATCAAACAAATTGCTTCTATCTCTGCAAACAATGACGAAGTTATTGGTGATTTAATCGCTACTGCATTCGCTAAAGTAGGTAAAGAAGGAGTAATTACTGTTGAAGAAGCTAAAGGAACAGATACTTATGTTGACGTTGTGGAAGGAATGCAATTTGACAGAGGATACCTTTCTCCATATTTTGTTACAAATCCAGAGAAAATGGAAGTTGAATTAGATTCTCCATACATCTTATTATACGATAAAAAAGTATCTTCTTTAAAAGAATTACTACCTGTTTTAGAGCCGGTTGCTCAATCAGGAAAACCATTATTGATTATTGCTGAGGATGTTGACGGAGAAGCTTTGTCGACTTTGGTAGTAAACAAATTACGTGGAGCTTTAAAAATTGCTGCTGTAAAAGCGCCAGGTTTTGGAGACAGAAGAAAAGCAATGTTAGAAGACATCGCTATCTTAACCGGTGGTACTGTAATTTCTGAAGAAAGAGGATATACCCTTGAAAACACTACTATCGAAATGTTAGGAACTGCAAAAAGAGTTTCTATCGATAAAGACAACACTACAATTGTAAGTGGTGCAGGTGAAGCGGATATCATCAAAAACCGTGTGAACCAAATTAAAGGTCAGATGGAAACTACAACCTCTGATTATGACAAAGAAAAATTGCAAGAGCGTTTGGCTAAATTAGCCGGTGGTGTTGCTGTTCTTTATGTTGGAGCTGCTTCTGAAGTAGAAATGAAAGAGAAAAAAGACAGAGTTGATGATGCCTTACACGCTACTCGTGCTGCTGTTGAAGAAGGAATCGTTGCCGGTGGTGGTGTTGCCTTATTAAGAGCTAAAGCGGCTTTGGCTGACTTAAAAGCAGATAATGCTGACGAGGCTACAGGAATTCAGATTGTATCTCGCGCTATTGAATCTCCACTTAGAACTATCGTTGAAAATGCAGGTCTTGAAGGTTCTGTAGTAGTAGCTAAAGTTGGTGAAGGTTCAGGTGATTTTGGATACAACGCTAAAACAGATGAGTATGTAGACATGTTAAAAGCAGGAATTATCGATCCTAAAAAAGTAACTCGTGTAGCACTTGAAAACGCTGCATCTGTTTCAGGAATGATCTTAACTACAGAATGTGCCTTAATTGATATTAAAGAAGAAAACGCTGGCGGAATGCCAATGGGTGGCGGTATGCCGGGAATGATGTAATCGTTCTTAACTTCTAACACTAAAAAACGCCAAATAGAATTTTCTATTTGGCGTTTTTCTTTTATCTATAATCGAAACAACTATAAGGTTTACTTTTGTTATTTGATGTTTTTAAAAGCTTTAGAAAGAAGTTTTGCGCTGTTTTTCGCCACTAATTGCACTAATTCCCACGAATTTCTCTTCAAATCATTGCGCACAGATTAGTGCAAATTAGTGCAATTCGTGTCTCTTTAAAAAAATCAATTAGCTTACTACCTTATAAGTTGGATCTTCGATTACATTTACCTTAATCACAGCAGCTGCATTTTTAAGTAATATTCTGCAGTCCTCACTTAAATGTTTTAACTCGATTACTTTACCTAATTCGTTGTATTTTCTGGTCAGATTATTTACAGCCTCAATCGCAGACATGTCCGCGATACGGCTTTCTTTAAAATCAATAATCACTCTGTTGGGGTCATTTTGTATATCGAATTTCTCCATAAAAGTGGCTATTGAGCCAAAGAACAAAGGACCGTAAATTTCATAATGTTTCACACCCTCAGCATCCATAAAATGTCTGGCGCGGATTCTTTTAGCGCTTTCCCAGGCAAAAACCAGTGCAGAAACAATTACACCAATCAAGACTGCTAAGGCCAGATTGTGTAGTAAAATAGTAATTACTGCGACCAGAATTCCAACGAAAATATCGTGTTTGGGCATCTTGTTTATAATCCTCAAACTGGACCACTCAAAGGTCGTAATTGCTACCATCATCATAACTCCCACCAAAGCGGCCATTGGCAATTTACCGATTACGGGAGCGCCAAAAAGTATGATTACTAAAATGGTTAATGAAGCAATAATTCCCGAAAGTCTGGCTCTGGAACCTGCCGAAAGATTTACCAAAGTTTGCGCAATCATCGGGCAGCCTCCCATTCCGAAAAAGAAACCATTCAGTATATTAGAACTCCCTTGTGCGATACACTCTCTGTTACTATTACCACGTGTTCCGGTGATTTCGTCCACTAGATTAAGGGTTAGCAAACCTTCTGTTAAACCTACCGCTGCCACGATTACGGCGTAGGGAAATATTACTTTAAAAGTTTCAAAAGAAAGTGGAATATTTGGAATATGAAACGGAGGAAATCCCCCCTGAACCGAAGCAATATCCTGAACTGTTTTAGTCTCAATATTAAACACTAAAACAAGGACAAAAACTACCAATATCGCGACCAAAGATGCCGGAACTGCTTTGGTAATTTTAGAAAAAAGTAGCACTATAGCCACTGTAAGTACCGTCAATCCTGCCATAACATACAAAGAAGTTCCTTGAAGCCAGGTTGTTTGTCCGTTTACAATGGTTTTAAATTGTTCTAGCTGTGACATAAAAATAACAACCGCAAGACCATTCACAAAACCAAACATCACAGGTTGTGGAACCAGTCTGATGAACTTTCCAAATTTAAAAAGTCCAATAGCAATTTGTACTACTCCCCCCAGTGCGACCGCTGCAAAAACATATTCTATTCCGTGTGATCTCATCAAGGCGATCAAAACAATCACCGTTGCTCCTGCACCACCCGAAATCATCCCGGGTCTGCCTCCAAAAACAGCAGTCACCAAACCTGCAATAAAAGCTGCGTACAAACCGGCCAAAGGAGGAAATCCAGCGAGAATTGCAAAAGATAATGATTCGGGAATCATCGTCATCGCCACCGTTAAACCTGCTAAAATTTCATTTTTATAATTAACCTTTTGTGAAAAGTCAAAGAGGGAATATGCTTTTTTCATAAGAGCACAAATTTAAAAAATTATGCACATAAACAGAAGAAACTCTTTCAATCCTGAGAAAAGCCTGAAAAACTCATATTTCGATGTACCGGTTTTTTTTATAAACGGATTCAATAACGGAAAGTATAAAACTTACTTACTCTAACGGCACACAAATATACCCCAGACAGTTTACATAATCTATTATGTTTTTGGGCTCTAATTCGATACCTTCAACTCTTAGAATTTTGTCACAGTCCTCCAGATCAAAATTGATTTTATAATCAGGAAACTGGGTCTGGATCACTGCAATTATATAATTTTTGTCTGATTCTTTCTGAACATTTGTTTTAAAAACCTCAACAACCATAACGCTATTTTTAAATAATAAAAAAACTAGAATTTTTAATTTTGTCTAAAAAAGACAGTC
This sequence comes from Flavobacterium sp. ABG, assembly GCF_001027725.1. Classification (NCBI taxonomy): domain Bacteria; kingdom Pseudomonadati; phylum Bacteroidota; class Flavobacteriia; order Flavobacteriales; family Flavobacteriaceae; genus Flavobacterium; species Flavobacterium sp. ABG. The sequence goes on along the minus strand of NZ_LEKS01000017.1, from coordinate 113,928 downwards.
CGATATACCAAACCTATATCTAAGTCCGGATATTTTCTTTCTGATCGTAACCATTCGGTTGGTTTGCTCACCTTCTGCTGTCATTTCTGACCTTAACGTTTTTCAAAAAAAACGTTTGCCTGAGGTGTAACTCGATATTCCTAAGTAACACCGGATTTAAACTCCAGCTGGTTGAACTTAAAAACACCTTCTAAATTTGAGGTGCTTAAAGTTAAGAAAAAACCTTCAGACTCCGATTCGGTTCCAAATTGTTTTTTTACAATGATCAAAAACCAAAGCAAATGTAAATGAGAAGTGCTTATTATAACAGCATAATTACACCAATGGCGTCAAAATTTACACCAATGGCGTTCGTATAATTTTTGTTCGCTACGCTATTGTAAATTACAATATTGCCCTAATTTTGTCCTTATGACGATTCTCAAAATTTACCAGAACTTTTTTCTTAGAAACCTCATCCTGAATATCATTTTGTTTGGGCTTATTTTTATCTGTGTTTACGATGAAACAAAATTCACCGGACAAGATTTATCCTTCATTACTACCAAAATTGCTTTAGGCTTTTTTCCTTGCATTATCTGGATTACCTTTTTTAATCTTTGTATCATCAGACCGTTTTTGTTTCAAAAAAAAATAAAAACTTTCTTCTTCCTTCTTTTCATCTATTGGACTGCTTTTTATTATTTTATGAATTGGTATTTTCCATTGGTCGGATTAGAGAAATCGAGAACTCTATCGATTGTATCGCTTATGATAAACGGGATTGCTTTTTACTTTCTTCATATGATTATTATGAAAAAAGTATCTCAGACCAATAAAGACATTATTAATTTCAAATCAGAGCTTTCGTTTTTAAAACAACAGCTGAATCCTCATTTTTTATTGAATGCCATGAATAATTTATATGGCGAATCCTTGTCTGAACCCGAGAAACTTCCCGACAGAATTCTGAACCTTTCTGATTTACTGCGGTATCAGATTGAAGCGACCAAAAAAGATTTTGTCTTTGTAGCCGAAGAAATAGATTTCATTAAAAAATATATCGAATACTATACGTTCCGGAACGAAAGGCTGGGCATTACCCAAAATTATGAAGGCTCATTTGACAACATCGAAATTCCACCTTTGTTCTTCTTGCCGCTGGTAGAAAATGCTGTGAAATTCTCTGCTGAAACAACCGAACCCTTTATTACAATAGATTTAAAGGTAGACCAGCAGAATTTGTTTTTCACTTTAAAGAATAATTATCCCGAAACCGGTTCCCGACTTTCGAGCACAGGAATCGGAATTGAAAACTTAAAACGACGTCTTGAAGTATACGGTTTAAAACACGAATTAACCTGTAAAAAAGAAGCAAACATCTTTAGCGTAACACTAAACCTATGGCACTTACCTACCGCTGTCTGATTATTGATGACGAATCGCCCGCACATAAGGCATTGGCATCACATATTTCTAAATTTGACGATCTGGAGCATTCCGGAAGCGCTTTTAGTGGTATGGAGGCACTAAAAATGCTCAATGAAAACAACTATGACATTATTTTTCTGGACATTAATATGCCGCTTCTTTCGGGTGTTGAACTTATGGAAATACAGCCCAAAAGACCCCTTACCATTGTCACAACGGCCTATTCTGATTTTGCACTTTCTGCCTATCAAAATGATGCAATTGATTATCTGTTGAAACCCATTTCATTTGAAAAATTCTCTAAAGCTATCGAAAAAGCAAGAACGTATTATTCCGGAAAAAGCCTAAAAAAGGATGATACTACCAACAAAAAAGTGCTTTCCGTACGCGTAAATGGACAAATGACCGATGTTGTAATCAGTGATATTTTATACATCGAAAGTTTGGGTAATTATATGAAACTGTATAGCGCTAAACTCAACTTACCACTGCTTATTTACGGCTCACTCGCCAGTATCACCTCAGAAATTGACAGCACTGACTTTCTTCAGGTACATCGTTCTTATATCGTAAACGTTAATAAAATTAAAGCGGTTACGTTCAAAAACCTAACCATGAATACGAACGAAATTATTCCTGTGGGAAGGAAGTATCAGATTTTATTGAATAGTTTTTTTAAGTAACAATCTGTTCCTCAAAAATACACAAAAGCTCAACTTTAAACAGTTGAGCTTTTTTTTCGTTTTATAATTTGTTTAAAAAAGATAATAACACCTCATCAATATCTTTAATTTAAGCTTACTTTTACTACAAAATAATTTTAACTGCCACCGCTATGATAACCAAAACTACATTAGACACGCTTTATTTAATTAATGATTCCAATCGAATGGTTTCAGTAGAAATAGTAATTGGTGATCAGGGGCAGACCTCTTCTTTGATTGTATCGCTAAACGATGAAGTCATTGTTCCTGACCCTAATAGCAATCCCTCTGAAACGGCCCATAGTGGTAATTTGCCTAAAACAGCCATTAAGGAAAATAAATTACTGCATGGAAAAAATCTTAAAATACAAGCTGTCATAACCGATACCTCTAAAGAAACCAATATAACTTCATTAACTGTAAAATTATCCGGCGGTTTCATAACCAGAACCTATCCCCTATACAAAATGGTCGACAAAGAAGGAGAATCTGCAGATTACTATTGTTATATTGATTTTACTGACTCTACAAAGTTGTGATTATGAAAAAAATAGCTACCCGATTTATTTTAGTTTTCTTTCTCTTTACAAACCTCGCACTTATAGCCCAGGAAAAAGATAATAGTGAGGAATTTGATTTATTAAAAGCTCCAATTTCTCCCGCTTCCAACCTATTAGGTTTTTCGCAAAGCGACATCGACAAACCAACGGATGTCTCTGCTTTTATGACCTCCTTGCAAACAGCAACAAATTCCTTTTCGCAATTGCCCTCCAATTATGCTATCGATATTGCTCCGTTTTGGTTGTTTAAAAAAGACAATCCGGGTGATATCAGTACCAAAGGCCTGAGTAATTCCTCTGGCGAAAAAGTAGTAAAGCAGACTTTGGTCCTCTCTTTTGCTGTTAAAAATACAGACTCCATTTCGAATAATTTTGACCCTGCAAGCACCTACGCTGCTTTTGGTTTCCGGTTTTCTATTTACAGAGGTGAGTATGACAGCAAAACTAAAAATCAATTAACAGCAATTGCTTTATTGCAGCAGGAAAAGTTAAAATTGATGAAAGACAATCACATGGAGGTGTATGAAAACCTTCCGCTCGAAATTGATAGTCTGAAAAAAGTACGAAAAGCTATTTTTATAGGAATTGATCCTAATGATACATCAGACGACAATACCAAGCTTGTTGAATTATTATATAAAAAAGCAGATAAATTAGACTCCATTATTTCCTTGAAAATACAAATTTTATTGGATGACAATATAAGTTCAAAAACAAAGAATGGTGATAGCGATTTAAACAAATTTGAAAGAATCGATACCAAGATAAAGCAACTGGCAAGTCAATTCCAGCTGGCCAGAGTCAATTTTACGTGGGATATTGCGGGCGGTATCAGTGCCGAATTCAGAAATAAAAACTTCAACAATTCAAAAGTTTACAATTCGGGAATATGGACCACTTTTGGTTATACTTGGGAAAAATCGGGTTCCCTATTAGGCTTAGTACGATATTTATATAATCCGGATAAAATCTTTGCCTTAGACAATCAGGTAAACGAAATGAACAATGTCTCTACTATTGATACCGGAGTCAGGTACATTATAGGAAAATCACAATCTAAATTTAATTGCAGTATAGAGGCCATTTACCGAAGTGCCTTGTCTAAAAACACCACTAACTCTTCCTGGAGGCTTATGGCAAATGCCGATTATGCTATTTTAAAAAATCAGAAATTGACATTCTCTTTTGGACGCAATTATGACGGAACGACTTCTAAAGATGGTAATCTGATAGCTGCCTTAGGCCTTGTCTTTGGATTTGGTAACAGCAGATAAATTAATTTCAGAACATAAAACTTCAATAGTCGAATCCTACCTAAAAAATATTGGTATTTTTGAAAAACTCAGACAATTAAAATTAAACCGGTACTCCCATGGAAACTTTTAAAATTCTCGAAACATATAAAACCCAATATAAAGATCCTATTGTTTTGCATGTAGCCGAAATTGTAAATCTGGGAGAAGAGGAAAAAGAAGAAAAATGGAAGGGTTGGATCTGGGCAGAAAGCAAAACCAATAAAGGCTGGATACCGCTGCAAATACTTGAAATTTCGAACGATAAAAAAACCGGTAAAGTTTTAGAATATTATTCCGCCAAAGAATTAGATGTTGAAAAAGGGGATGACATCGAAAAAATCAAATCCTTAAATGGGTGGACATGGTCCAGAAATGTAAAAACCAATGCAGAAGGATGGATTCCTGACGAAATTATCGAATAGAATAATAGTTCATTTTTTGAGAAAAAGTTACGTCGTAAAAACAACAACTATTGGTTGAATTTTTTAGCTTTGCAAGATTATCAAAATTGCCTGGGAAGCAATTTTAAAATCTAAAGACAATGAAAGCCATCACTTCAACATTTTTATTCTTAATGCTTCTTTGTTCAAATTCTTACGCACAATTGAATTCCGATCAAATATTCGACAGCTTTAAACAGGGTGAACGTACCAACTGTTCCTCGATTGCTTTTATTAAGGCTTCTTTAAATGTTTATGGACTGGACAACCTTTTTGTAACTGAAAAAGTAAACGATAACGGGTATAAAATAACATTAAAAAACAATGCATCATTTACTTTAAAAAATGAAGAACTTGATAAAGCAAGCTTTTCTGCGGGTTTTGTTTTTATTAAAGAGAATGAAGAAAACACCAAAATAAAAGACTACGCCGTATTGGCCTATGCCGTAATGGCAAAATACAAACAAATTATTGACAGAGAATCAACTTTTGACAAAGCATTAGAGGATTTGGAAGATGGTGAAGTATATACGCCAACCATTTATAAGTATTTAGGATTCGAAAAAGACAAACAAGTACTGCCGTTAAAACGATTAACAGGAAATGAATATTGTGGTGTAGTAGCATGGTCTACGGCACATGCTGTTTTTGTTTGTGAAGAATATATGGACTACTATGGCAATAAAAAACACATCTGGGGAAAATATCCGGGACGTTTCAGAATCATTAATACAGACGCTATTTCCAAACACTTAGAAAAACCGGATAACGCAAATTTGTAATTCTAATTTTCCGTAGCCTTGCCATTCTTCTGAGAAATGGAATTTTGACCCCAAAATTCCACAATCAAAACAGTCCAAACCTTTGTACCTTTGCCTCTTTGCTACTCAAAAAAAAGAAGCCCACCAAAAATTAAAGTTCCAAATCGAATATGACACGAGAACATTATATTCCTTTCAACAAGGAATTCTTACTCGAGCAACAAATAAGTGTTTTTGCTGAAGACCCACAAAAAAGTGATGCTTTTAAAAAGTTGTTTGACATTGTTGAACATTACTATCATTACGAAGCCTTTAACCTAAACCGCAATCTAAAACAGAACTACGCTTTATTCGACCCCGATTTGAGTCCGAAAGAGCGTGAAGCATTTGTTGGTAAAAGTGATTTTTTGATTTTTAAAGAAACGCTTCATAAGGTTTTAGCCCACGGCAATTACACTCGTATAGATCAGGAAACTTTAGACAGAGCCTTTAAAGAATCTGACTTAATTGGCTTGAATCTTTCTATCGATTTTAATGCTTTTAAAGACTACGAATTGTACGTTCGCGGCCATCATAAAGCAACAGAAAAAGTATCTAAATTTGTTTTCTGGAAAAAGGAAATAGAAGTAGAATACTACGATCGTGTGATGGTTTATCTTAATTACAACGAAGCCGATTATCTGAAAGAGAAAAAAGTCAAGCTAGGAAAAATGCCAGTTGACCCGGGTTCTATCGGGTTAAAAATCTTTAAACGTGTTCCTAAAAACGATCTCGAAACGATATTTCCAAACGCCATTCCAAGAATGTCAACCCGGGATAAATTATTCTTTTGGGTACCGGGAATCGGAGGTGGTATTTCTTTACTGAGTACAACGGTAATTCCGGCATTGATTGGCATGTACGCTGCGTATCAATCGGGCGAAACAATTGATTTGCTAAACAGTAAAGCTTCATTAAATCAGGGATTAATTGCACTGGGAATATTGTGTGCTTACTTGTTTCGTCAGTACAGCAACTTTATCAATAAAAAAATCAAATACGGAAAAATGCTATCCGACAGTCTTTATTTTAAGAATCTCGGAAACAACAGCGGTGCTTTTTACTCACTCTTAAACTCTTCGGAAGAAGAAGTGCTTAAGGAAACGATATTGGCCTATGCTTTTTTATACAGAAGCCCTACTCCGCTTACCGAAGATGAACTCGATGCTCAAATTGAATCCTGGTTTCTGACAGAACTCCACACTGACCTGGATTTTGATGTAAAAGATGCTTTAGAAAAATTACAAAATATTGGTCTTGGTATAGAAACCAACGGCAAATGGGAAGTTATCGGACTCGATAATGCACTTGTAAAAATCGACAAATTATGGGATAGTGTTTTTGAATATAATCAGGAAACAACCTCAGGATTGAATTGCACCTAATTTTTTTTTAAACACATAGACACATAGGTTCTATTTTTAAAAAAAAGACTATAAAAAGAAAATTGTTTTTTACATAGATACAGACTTTCTGTTTTTTAAATAAGTGAAATGCCTGTTTTTGAGTTTCTAAAGCTATGTCTCTATGTGTTAAGAATAATTACACACAAAGACTTGAAACAAAAAAAAAGAGAACAAAATTGTTCTCTTTTTAATTGTATAATTTTGAAAGTTCTTGATTTTAAACCTCCATAAGGTCATCTACAGTCTCTCCCATGTCACCAACGGCAACCAATGCAGGTTTTGAAGCTTTTAAGGTATTGAATCTTTCCAATTGCGCTAATTCTCCTTCTTCACCACTGAAGTACGGGAAAACGTCCATAATCGGAGATTCTGAAATCGCAGGAATCGTATAATCTCCCATCGTGTTTTTCATTACCGTAATCGTATTATCGTAAGCTTCTTTTACATCATTGGCCTGTACCAAAAGATACATATTGGTTTTTCTCTCTTTACCGCTTTCTTCGTCATAAGCCATTAGGGTAACTTTTGATTTGAACCAACGATCGGCGTTTTCAAATGGGTGTATCTCGGCGAAATTTGCCACTTTTATATTCGTGATTTTAAATTCTTCACTAACGTAAGCAGCCATTTCTTCATTGATTCTGCTTTCTGCTTCTGTATAAGATACCGCATCTACCAAATAAGGTTCTGAAGTAACTTTTTGTCCTCCGGTCTCATCGGTTTTTCTGTATTTTACTTTGCATTCGTACCAAATTACGCTCATTTCTTCTGTTTTTAAGGATGCCAAAGATAGATTTTAAAGGGCATAAAAATCGACAATTTAAAAAATAGATATTCACAATTTCCAATGGCCTTCGAATTACTTTTTTACGTTTTGCAGATTATTATTTTTGAGACACTTAGAACTCATTATTCCTATTTTAAATTATAAAAAAACAAATAATATTTAATAGATTTGTTATATACCTAAATTCAAAAGTATGAGAACATTAGAGCAATGGTTTGAAGAATATGCCGTAAGTCATCAAAATCCAAAAAACAAAGCGATCCATTACGTCTGTGTTCCGGCAATCTACTTTTCGATTGTGGGTTTATTAATGAGTATTCCAAGCGGTTTTATTGCCGGTACCCTACAACTCAATGCTCCTATTGTAGAAAACTGGGCAGTTGTCGTATTGATTTTTGTACTGCTCTTCTATATTCGGCTATCGGTTGCAATGGCGTTTAAAATTGCTATTCTTTCAGCACTTTGTCTGATCGTAAATTATTATATCGGACAAGTTTTACCGCTATGGTTGTTCTCCATCGGTGTGTTTGCAATCGCCTGGGTCGGACAATTCTACGGACATAATATCGAAGGTAAAAAGCCTTCTTTTCTCAAGGATCTTCAGTTTTTAATGATTGGCCCTGCGTGGGTGGTGGAGAATTTGTTTTCTAAGAAGTAGTTTTTTTTAGTCGCAGTCGCGGTTTTCAGTCGCAGTTTTCAGTCGCATGCTGAAACTGGGAAGTATAACTGTAAAAATGTAAACTGTAAACTGTAAACTGTAAACTGTAAACTGTAAACTGTAACTGAAAACTGTGACTGAAAACTGTGACTAAAAACCGAGACAGTTCTAAAAACTACAATCAAAGTACCTTCTTCACGCCGGGAATTCGTAAAATAAGTCCTCCTAGGCCATAACTTGCTCCAAGTACTATTGGAGCTACTAAAAGTAATTTTAAGGCAGGATCAACCTCCCAATTTCTTATAGCCAGCGTCAAACCTACAATTACGAGCGGGTGAAAAATGTATACAACAAAATTAAGACGTGCCAATTTACGTAGTACTGCCGATCTGGTGTTCCATTTTGTTCTTCCTTTGACCAAAAATACCGTCAGTATAGAGATTCCGATCCATTGCTCCCAAATGGCATATAACAACGACTGCCAATGAAATCCGCCTGAGTACCATGATATGGGCATGTTTACTTTTGCGCGGATAAGAAAAAATACAGGAAAAAACAGCAAACTTAACACAATTGATTTTAGCAGTCGCTTTTGAGTCAAGTCCGAAAGTTGCGCAAACCAATTGTTTCTGGCTGCAATAATTCCCACGCTAAACAAAGCAATGTATTGTGTAAAATGACCTAATTGAAAACCAACAGGCTCCAGCACCCATCCGACCGGAAATGCAATTCTCACGACAAAACTGATTATTCCCAATGCAACTGCAAATGCTACAATTTGAAATGCTCCCGGTACCGGTACTGATTTCTTAAAATCGATTTTAAAGATGCTTTGCAGAAATACATAAATCAAGCTAAATAGTAGCAATGCGGCAACGAACCACATTACTCCAAAATCAATCCAACTGTCGTATCCTAACAGATATTGAAAAATGGTTATATGTTGTCCTTTTGCAAAATAATAAACCAAATAACTTAATAATGGAGAAAGTACAAAGGAGTAAAACAATAATGGAATCCCCAATCTAATCAACCGATCCATAATAAAATGGAAAGCTCCTTTTTTAGAATAAGACGAACCGGTAAAATACGCCGCCAGCAAAAAGAAAAAGCCCATGAAAAAGGACTGATTTATACTCACAAACATTGTCATTGGGATGAGTGCTCCAAAACTGCTTGTTTTCTGCACCCAATACCAGCCACCCGGCCCTCCGTAGGCAATAACGGTATGATGAAGAATAACTAATATCGTCAATATGGTTTTAATATTGTCAATATATACTAATTGATCTGACTGACCGGATTTCGGGATTTCTAATGACATGATGACTTGTTCTAAAGTTACTTTACACAACCGGCAATCGGTTAGCTAAGGCAAACGTACAACAAGATAAAGGCTTCTATGCATGCCATGTTATCAGCAACAAGCTTTTGTGACGAACAACAACCTTAAGCTATATTTGGCTTTCTGAGCTGTTGATAACAGTTATTAAAATTGTCTAACTGTTTTCTGGAAACGGGGATTTTTTCTTCGGTACCTATAAATGACAATACATATCCCTGCGAATTTCCGGTAACTTTTTCAACCTTGAACATGTTTATTAAATACGTTCTATGGCATCTAAAGAAATGTGGATAAGCTGAAATTTGCGTTTCGAATTGACTAAGGGAAATTCTTTTCAATTCTGTTTCGATTTTGTTGTTGGTTGATTTTGTTAATTCGATATAATTCCCATCTGCTTTTACAAACAATAAATCGTCTATATTTAAACTAAAATCATCCTGTTTTACCTGTGTCGTAATAAAAAGCGGAGAGGAAGCAACTTTTTCGTCTTCTTCACTTTTGAGTGGCTGAAATTGGAGTACAAATGGTGAACCTTGCTTGGTCTGAAAATAGAAACTAACCACTCTGAGAAAAAAATAAAAGAAGATTCCCGCGACAAAACAATTTCGAATTTCTTCCCATAAATAGCGTAGCGACCAATTATAGGCATTGTTGTAAATCAAATCACGCATTAAAAAACTCGCTATACCCGCCAAAATTAAAAAAAGACTCATGTGCAGGTATTCCCTAAGCAAACTCCAATTAGCTAACAGCTGTTTTTTTCTTCTAAAATAATTCAAAGTGGAGAAGTACAAATAAAAAAGCAGCGCAGGTGAAAAGGCATGCAAGGCACAGATAAAAAAATAGTTCATTTTGTGCTCCGGCTCATACACTCCAAAAGGGGTAAACAACAAAAGAAACAGCAAAAGAGCACTAAAAACAACAACCGTACTCTTAAACAAATTCGCTGTCTCATACCTAGACGGATACTCAATTTGTTGTTGCAAATGTTCATTGTTGATGTAGAATCGCATAAATGTAAAGTGCTTTTGACTGCTTAGCGAATATATGAAATAAAAGTGCTATTCCACAAAATTCACTATTTTGAGATTAATTTTAAAAAACGAATTCCAAAAGTGCTCTTATTTTTTTATCCTCGAAGTTTCACATTGATTTCATTAAAATAAACTTAAAAAATGTAATGGGACAAAACATTTAAAATTCTTCTAATTCTGTTTTTTTCTTCAAACAATCATTAAACAAAAAAACAATCGAAATAAACAGGATATTTAACATCCACTTTAAAAGATAAGTTTACCCTACACACTCCTACTAATTTTGAATACTCGCTAACAAAAATAGAAGAAAATGGAGCTAGTATAATTTATCTAAAACTACAATCATACGGAACAACATTAAACGTTGGCAAAACTTGTTTAAAAATATTATTCTCTGACGGAACAGTATTAGAGAAACCAGATGCAAAAATCAATTCTAAAGTTGAAGCTGGAGGATATACTTATTCTTACTTTATCAATTTGAACAAAGAAGATATTGAGATTTTGAGTACCAAAACTATTACCGATTATTCTCTTTATATTTATGAAAGAAAGATAAAAGATAATAATGCTTATGAATTGAAAGAATTTTAAATAAAAATAAAAGGTGTCTCTTAAAAAGGACACCTTTTTTATATGGAGTAAGTAATATACGTGCGTGCATATTCTTTTAACCTAGTACTATCAAATATTTGTATTTCTTATATCATACAAAAGATTTAAAAGTTCTTCTATTTCATTATAATTTGTCAATTGTTTTCCTTCATGTGCAATTTCATTTCTAAGTTGATTTAACGCTCCTATCCTTGTCAAATAAGCATTATCTTTTCCTAATCTAAAAGCACATACAGCTGAAATTTGTACTAATGCAGAAATTTTTATTTCACTTGATACATTATTATTTTCTATCTTAAAATAACTATTTCGCCCCCCCATATGCCTTAACTTCCATATTGCTAAATATGAAGGAGAAGTTGATACAACATCGATTATGTTAACAATACCCGAACTTATTCTCATAGTATCATCGGACAATTGCCATTCTATTTCCCCATGCCTCTCAACCATTTGATAAAGAGTTAGATAAGCATAGTTTAAATTATTTGAAACTATTAAATCCCAAGCAATATCAATATAGATATTAGATTCAGAAATATAATGACTATTATTATAATTAGTAGCTCCTTTAGCTTTTTTCATTGATTCCCAAATAATTCTATGTTTCGATTTACTTAATCCTTCCTCAACATGCTTTTTTAAAAATTCAATAGATTTCTTTGCATAATTGATTTCAACATTTAATTCTGGAGCTTCTTTAAGAATAAATCCGCTAGCACCATTCTTTTGAAGTTCTAGTAAATTCCAAATTTTACTTGTGGCACTAAAAACAACAATCTGAAATCCTGGATTTAGAGATTTAATCGTCTCTAGTATTTTATAGCCTGTAAATAATTTTAAAGTATTGTGTGTAAAATCACCATCATTCAAACGCAGATCTAAAATAATTAAATCAGGATTTTCATTAACTATAAAATCTACTACAACTTTTTCAATGTCCTCAGACTTTTTATCTTTAAAATTCTCTTCTAAAACATAGAAACTAATCGACGGACTAAATGAAAAAAACTTCTCCAATACAGTCTTCCATCCTTTATTCCATTCATCATCTATATAAACAACTTTCCCTCTCCCAGAACATAAGTAATTAGAAACTATAGTAGTAGACGGAGGATATTTATTGATAAGATACTTAAAATACAACAAACTTTCAACATTTTCTTTTACTTGACTTATTTGTTCGTCATTAACCCTTAAAACATCTGCCCATCTCGATATTCCCCATTCATTAGCCACTGAATGATTTGAAAGGTAATTTGCAGGTGCTGAAAAATTTATTTTTTCGATAAAATTTTTAAAATTATCAGCCTTTAATGAATCAAGTTTACCCGTTGTAATTAAATCTAAAATTGGTTTCTTGCTAGTCTTCGATAGATAGCTTCCATTTGCAAATAAAATTTCAGACAAAGCATTCAATTTTAACAACTCATTTAATTCAATATCACTTAAAAAAATTATTGGCTTAAATTGATGTTGTGTTTTTGTCAGTCTTATATGATAACCTAATCGCAATCCAACAAACTCTAAAAAATTATCAGTTAACGATACTGGTATAATAATTAAATCACATTCAATTTCTGATATTAAATTGACTACTCTATTAGAAATAAATGTATCTATATTGAAATCTGAAGAATCTTTCGGGTCAAAAGAAATAGATGGAAAAGGAAAATCAATAATATTATACAATTTATCATTAAAGATAGAATCATTTAGACCCTCAGAATTTATATTAAGTATGTTAGTCATTAAATTTTACTTTTTCAGTTATTATTTCTTCAATGATTTTCTTTATACTATTCACAACTTCCAATGTTTTTAATGCATTATCAATGTTATCTTCATCAAACCAAATAAACTTAGATTTCAAAATAGATCTTACAAATTCATTATCAACATCATACCTCTCAACAAACTCTTCAATTAAGCAATATTCCCCAAGAATTTTGACAGCATTTACAAAAGATAATTTATGTGAAAAGGATAACAAAATATTTAATTCATATCGTTCACCAAAAGCTAATATTCCTAAGTTATTATTTCCAGTTTCTCTAAATTCATCTATAAACATAGCCAAGTTTGAAGAATAAAACTGTTTTGAATTTATTGTTAGAAATGAAAATTTAGAATCTTCTCGAAGATTAGTTGAAGAGATACCTCCCGAAAAATACACCAGATTAATTTTATTTTTACTGCAAAAAGAGAATATTTTATTAATTATTTCTTTTTTAAATGCTGATCGATGAACAATAACACAGTTATATTCTAATAAAAAATCATACTCTTCTTCGTTTGCTAATTTTTCTTTAAAGTCTTCAAATAAAGTTCCTTCAAAATTATCTATAAAATCTTTATGTCGTACAAAAAAATCTTTTGATAAATTGCTATCTTCTAAAAAACTTTCTTGCCTTGTAACTCTATCCTCTAATATTAGAATTTTTTTCATTATAAATAAAATCTTAAAATGAAGGTAAATCCTTCTCGTTTGCTAATTGTCGATATTTTATCAATACCCACTCTCGAATCAAGATAATTAATTCTATATGATTTCCCATCAATAAAATTTGACTCTATTGACCAATCACATAAATTAGTAAAATACTTATTCAAATCGGCAAAATCTCCCGTGTTTGCAAGCAAAATTTTATTATCATTTATTGGTCGATTACAAATTGAATCCACATGAATTATTTTAATTTCAATAGAGTTTTCTAAATGTTCCACTACAATTTTTATTTTTGGAAATTGTGGTCTTTTTTTAATACTTTCAAAAATTTTAATTATTCCATTTTTAAGAGTATTAACATCTGTAAAAAAAGTAATTCCTTTTGTATTTATTGAGGTTAATTTAAAATCGTACCCTAAATAATTTTTACGCAGATCCATAAAAAGATTATGCAAATGATTATTCTCTTCCCTAATTTCAATTTGACGCTTAAATATCTCCGTTACATCATAAAAATAATTAGTTTGGATACCGTCAAAGAACACCTTTTTATCTTGCGGTATTGGAAAATAGAATGGTGATTTATTAGGATTTGCATGACTCCATTCAACCAAAGATTTACTTTTCCAACCGAAATAAATTCTCTCATTTGCAGTTTTAGCCCCCCATCCTATTTCTTCTACTTTTTCAGAATCTAAAAAAACACTAATTTTAGTTGCAAAAGTTTTCTTTAAATCAAAGAGATCATCTTCTATTTTTTGCCAATCTCTAGTAAGCTTAATGATAAATTCATCGTAAGTCTCATGCTCTTCCCAGCCATGTGTTGCGTATTTAAGATTACTTCCCGCAGTAAAATTATTTAATAAAGAAACTAATTTTTGGGGTTCATGATGTGTTGTTTTTTGATGTAAATTAAAATCTGAAATTTTAAAAGTCTCAATATGTTTTTGCTTATCAAGCTTTTTTTGCATAGAATTCTGTGCAGATACTAATTCTGTAAATCGCTTTAATAATTTTAAGTATGCTAAGTTATTAGCACCTTTAACCATTTTTAAAAAATCTAATTTCCCTCTTATTACTTTTATCATATTAGAAGAACTTCCAATATCTTGACCAGCACGATACAAATTAAATTTTACAGTAGCTTTTTGTACCCCATAAGTTTCCCAAAAAAACAACCACATTCTTAACTCTTTAATATATTTTTTCGAAACATTTACATTTTGATTAACAACCAAACCAGTCACCATTTGTTTATAAGCACCTTCTTGTAATCTTGTTTTTTGAGGGTTTATAGTAAAATTTTCATTGGCAATAATTTTTTGAACTTCTAATATAAATGCATGATTTTCTTTATAAATATGATGCACTGAACTAAATGTTATATCGTCTGCATATCGAGAATATTTTGCGCCAAATCTCTTCGCAACAGCAGAAAGATAAAAGTCTAATCTTTGACAGATAATATTACTTACAACTGGCGAAGTTGGAGCACCTTGTGGCAATACACTTTTTTCAACTATTTTCCACTTACCATCAATTAAACGCTTAACCTTATACTTATGACAGCATAAATAAGCAATAATGTTTGCTAATTGGATATTATCATTTTCTTTATTAAGATTAAAGGGAGGATATTGTAGTCTTCCCCACAATCTAGCCTGATCTATACTTGGAAAAAAATCTCTTAAATCTATGTTATAAACATAATTACTCCCAACGTGAATTTTTGCATTATCAACAATAGATTTTCCACCTATAAAACCTGTTGCTGAAGAATGAAATTTATAGACAGTTTGAAATACTAGATTTAGGCATTTTTGAAATGATTTTAATACATTATTAGGGGAATGAATAACTCTAGATTTTCCAGATTTCTTTCGTATCTCAAATTTTTCATATCTATTATCATTTTTATTGTTAATATGATAATTGAGATCGTGAACAGTAAAGAGATAAGTTTTCTCTCCATACAAAATTGGTTTTATATAATTAAGCAAAGCTACTAAATCACTTTTATCTCTCATTTTTTCAAATGATTCCTTAATAAAAGATATATCTGTTTGCGTTAATTTCATAGTAAAAATATGTCTTGATTATTCATTATTATATTTTCTTTGTTTGTATGATTAAAAGGAATATAAAATATAAAAGTGAAAAAGCGTAAACGGCGAGTAGTGCCAGGCAAACGTTTCGTTTAATCAGTAAGATACTAATTAAACAACTATCCGATTTTATATTTTAATAAAAAAACATAACAGATAGCACGGATCAAAATTTTGAAATGAATAATCAATGACATTTTACAAAAATAACATTTTTTCAGTAAATTGGTGTTTTTTTTTCAACAGATAAAAGGAATTACACAAAACAAAGGTTTTACCACAGACTAATCAATAACTTAACAAAAAATCAAAAAAATTAATTAAAATATTACTACATTTGAAACAAAAACCCTTTTTTATAAGTTAATAATTAAAAATAACAAAATGGCAATAAACGGACCTGTAGTGCAAAAAGTAAATAAAACGCCACGTTTTTCAGTAAATAAATTAGGAGAATATATGGGAGCTACTGCCGCTCGTAGAAAGCGCATAATTTATGATCAAAAATATCCTAGTTCATTCATTGTTTCACAGTATAGGGAAGCCAAAGAAGCAATTATTAAATATATCATTAAAGACTATGACGAAACTGTAATATTAGAAGCTATTGACAAAATTAAAAAATCAACCATTTTAAAAGAACAAGAGATCGAAAATTCAGTTCTTGCATTAAATGAAGCTTTAAAAACAAATTTGCCCAACCTTTCACCATTTAAAAAAACAAGAAGCAAAGATGATAATCCAAAAATAAATATCAACGGATTAGAGATTAGTGTGAGTCCTGATATTGTTGTAAAAAATGGAAATAAAATTGGCTGCATAAAAACTCATGTAATAAAGACTGAACAAAATAGACTAACACAAGAAGCAAGTCTATATGTTGGAGTATTATTACATCAATATACCGAAGCTAACTTATTAGAAAAGGAACAATCAGCAGATGTAAATCTTTGCATATCTATCGATTGTTTTGGAAACTCACATGAAACAGCACCAAAAGCGATTGCGCGTCGATTATCCAATATACAAGCGGCATGTGAAGAAATTGTATTAAGATGGGACTCGGTGTAAGTTTTATCTTTATGACAATCAACGCATAATGTTTGTAAATTTTCCAATCCGCACGCCGAGCCCCCTAAGAAAACTGGAATTATATGATCTACTTCCCAGTTTTCAGTTAACACTCCACATCCTCTGCAATAGCCTAAGTCCATTTGAAAAACAGATTGCCGAATAACAGCACTATCTCCTTTGATGATCCAAAAGTTAATTACTACTTTATCCTGACAGTCAACTGTTGCCCATCTTTTTTTTTTCCCTTCTAATTTTTTTCCGCAACCACAATCACAAAAACCATCTTTATTAAGAGGATAAATATCTTCTAATTTCAATCCAACTTGATACCTTTTAAATAAATCTATCATATTGCATAATTATATTTACAATCACAAAACAACATTAAATATATGTATTATTTTCTAATTTTAATAAATAATACATACAATTTATATTATGATTAGAAACTTAAAAGCTTTATATGTCGCAATTACTGATAATAAAGTAGTTCATTTTGAACTAATTTATCAAAATTTATTTCTGGTTTAAAAACTATTGAATTTGAAATAAAAAGTTACCAATATTACAATAGAAAATTTAAAAATCATAAGCGTATAATATTCATAAACAAAAAAGAAAAAATTTATTACTTACAAAAGATTAAATAGCATAAAAAAAGTTTTAATCTCTACCAATCAAACTTCTTGACTAAATGTTGACTAAAACCTTTAAAAATTCTTTAAAAACAAGACTTTTAGTGACCACGGAGGGGTTCGAACCCCCAACCCTCAGAGCCGAAATCTGATATTCTATCCAGTTGAACTACGTGGTCAAAAAAAAAAATCAATTTTTGAAATTCCAAGTTGGAATTTGGAATTTCAAAAATTGGAATTTAAAATTACACTAGTAATTTTTTAACGATTGCCGAGATTGTTTTTCCTTCAGCAGTTCCGCCTAATTGTGCAGATGCTAATCCCATAACTTTCCCCATTGATGCAATTCCTGAAGCTCCTGTTTCAGCGATAATTTTAGCTACTACAGCTTCCACTTCTTCTTCGCTTAATTGTGCCGGTAAGAATTTTTCGATTACAGCTACTTGTGCTAATTCAGGCTCAGCCAAATCAGGACGGTTTTGTTCTGTAAAAATTCTAGCACTTTCTTTACGAGTTTTAACTAATCTCTGAAGTAATTTTACTTCATCGTCAGCTGTTAATTCTTCTTTAGAACCTGATGCAGTTGCAGCCAATAACATTTCAGATTTAATGGCTCTTAATGCTTCTAATGCTACGGTATCTTTTGCTCTCATGGCGGTTTTGATCTCGTCCATGATTTGTACTTGTAAACTCATCTTATTTTTTTATTTGAATAAGCAATGCTTATTAAATTGATATTATGCTTAAAAATCTGTTCATGACTTATATACTTATGTAGCTTGTGTCTGGCTGAGCGAAGTCGAAGCCCTCTACATTATAATCAACCTTTGACTTTGCTCAGGATGATGATATTCATTTTATAAACTACTTTTAAAAGTCAAATTTCTAAATTCTGTGCGAAGATAAAAAAAATAACCCGAAAATTAAATCCAATTTTCGGGTTATCCTATTTATTGTGAATATAAAATTAATCTACGTTGTCGTGCAAGAATGAATTATTCGAACGCAACTGCAAATCATTATTACTATCTGTACCAACAGAAATCCTAGAATTGGTTGTATTTGATTGTGTATTTGAAAGATCGATACCTAATCTTTTATAAGCAGGCTCTTTTTCAAGTTCATCAATTCTTGAAACATTATTATGGAATTTATAATTAAATTCTTTTAGTTTCTTTCTTCTTTCTTCGGCTCTCAGACGCAAAGTCTCTTCGATTGTTAATTCCATCGGAGAAACAGAGTCTGTTGTTGTGAAAGCTTGCTCCTGAGCAAAATCAACTCTTGGTTTCAGCGTGATATTCAACTCTTCAGGAACTACATCTTCTACTACTTTTTGAACTGCTTTAGAAGCCGTCAAATCGTTTTCCATCTCCATGTATTCTTCTAAAGAATATTTGATAATTCCGTTATCTGAAAGTTCGGTTACCGGAACAAATTGCACCGGCTCAGTAACTTTCATATTACGGGCTTCGTTTGTTAATTCAAACAAAATCTTATTATCTTCCACAACCGCTTCTTTTCTCACTTCCGGTTCTGCTCGGAAAAGAGGCAAGTCGAATGAAAAAGTAGTTTGTTCTTCTTTTTCAATAACTCTTTGCTGAACCGGTTTTATTTCCTGAAAAGCTTGAACTTCGGGAACAGAAATCGTAAAATCGATGTCTGTAATTGGCGAAACGATTTCGAAAGTTACATCCAGATTTTTGATAAACTCTGACATTACCACCAATTCTTCCTGATTGATTGCCGGAGCTACCGGAGCCACTGCAACCGGTGTAGGCAATACGGGAGCAACCGTATCTTCCATCAGATCAAAAACAATTTTCTCTTCTATTTTAGCTGTAACTGTTTCTGCATTTACATCAAAAGAAGTAAGTGGTTTATTCGTTAAATTATGAACACTTCTTTGCTCATCTTCTAACGTATGAATGATTTTTTTAGGTTCTGTATTTACAATTTCATTTTGTTGTTCCACATCAAAACCAGTCGCAATGATTGTAACGGCAATAGCCTCACCAAGAGTTTCGTCTTCACCAACCCCCATGATAATATTGGCGTTAAATCCTGCTTCTGCCTGGATGTGATCATTGATTTCTCCAATCTCATCAAGTGTAATCTCATCTGATCCAGAAACGATAAGCAACAATACGTTTTTGGCACCTGTAATTTTGTTGTCATTTAACAACGGAGAATCCAATGCTGAAATAATGGCATCTTTTGCTCTGTTTTCCCCTTCGGCAACAGAAGATCCCATGATAGCTGTTCCACTGTTTGACAAAACAGTTTTAGCATCACGTAAATCGATATTTTGAGTATAGTGGTGCGTAATTACTTCGGCAATACCTCTTGAGGCTGTTGCCAAAACTTCATCCGCTTTAGAGAATCCGGCTTTGAAACCAAGATTTCCGTACACTTCTCTTAACTTATTATTATTAATTACAATTAACGAATCGACCTGCTTACGCAATTTTTCGATTCCTAAAAGCGCTTGCTCCTGGCGCACTTTTCCTTCAAATTGAAAAGGAATTGTTACGATACCAACAGTCAAAATTTCTCTTTCTTTTGCTAATTGTGCAATTACTGGAGCAGCTCCTGTGCCCGTTCCTCCACCCATACCGGCAGTGATAAATACCATCTTAGTACCACGCTCTAACACTTTTTCAATGTCAGAAATACTTTCAATAGCAGATTGTTGCCCTACGTCAGGATTCGCTCCTGCCCCAAGACCCTCTGTTAAATTTACCCCTAACTGGATTTTAGTTGGTACAGCACTATTTTGAAGTGCTTGTGAGTCTGTATTACAAACGATAAAATCTACCCCTTTAATACCTTGCTTAAACATGTGGTTTATAGCATTGCTTCCGCCTCCACCTACACCTATTACTTTGATTACATTTGACTGATTTTTTGGTAAATCAAATGAAATACTTCCAAATTCTGAGTTGCTCATCATCTTTTTGGTTTTGAAATTCTTATTAAATACATTTTTTACTTCTTGACTTGGGGCAAAAAGTAATTCCTCTTCTTTTTACTACTCTGCGTTGTCTAAAAAATCTTTGATTTTATCGACATATCGGTCAAAAAATGATCTTCTTATTTTTGTCTCCGTAGACTCTTCTTTACTTACGTTGTTCCTGATCTCTCTTGGCTCATCAAAAGTCTCTGCTCTTTCAACGTAATTTTCTTCTACTTCGTATCGTAGTTGTACCTGCTGTTGCATTTGTTGTTGTGCCTGAGGAACAACATTTCTGTAAACTACTTTTGGCTGCTCGTTAACAAACTCCATTCTAACAGCACTTTGCGTACTATTTTCGATGCTGTTCATTACCAAACCTACCGCAGTTGCAAACAATGGACTTGAAATTTCTTCTCCTGAATTTCCTGCCAAATGTTCATTAGGATATCCGATTCTGGTATCCATTCCGGTAATGTACTCTACTAATTGCTTGATGTGTTTTAGTTGAGCTCCACCACCTGTAAGAACAATTCCTGCGATTAACTTCTTGCGAGGATCTTCGTGTCCGTATGCTTTAATTTCTGCGAAAACCTGTTCTACAATTTCCACCACACGGGCATGGATGATTTTAGATAAGTTTTTAAGCGAAATCTCTTTTGGCTCTCTGCCTCTTAAACCCGGAATAGAAACAATTTCATTGTCTTTATTTTCTCCCGGCCAGGCTGATCCGAATTTTATTTTTAAAAGCTCTGCTTGTTTTTCGATAATAGAACAACCTTCTTTGATGTCTTCCGTAATTACATTTCCTCCAAAAGGAATTACAGCGGTATGACGAATAATTCCGTCTTTAAAAATCGCTAAATCTGTTGTTCCGCCACCAATATCAATAAGGGCTACACCTGCTTCTTTTTCTTCCTGACTTAAAACGGCATCTGCAGAAGCTAATGGTTCCAAAGTCAATCCTGATAATTCTATTCCTGAACTCTGAATGCATCTGCCTACGTTTCTGATTGAAGATGCCTGTCCCACCACTACGTGAAAACTGGATTCTAATCTTCCGCCATACATTCCGATTGGCTCTTTTATTTCAGACTGTCCGTCAATTTTAAATTCTTGTGGCAAAACATGTATGATTTCTTCTCCCGGTAACATGGCCAATTTGTTAACCTGATCGATCAAAAGTTGAATATCATTTTCGCCAATTACTTCTTCCGGATTGTTACGGCTGATGTAATCTGTATGTTGAATACTTCTGATGTGTTGTCCGGCAATACCCACAACGACATCTTTAATTTTATAACCTGAATTATTCTCTGCTTCGACTATCGCTTGCTGAATAGACTGAATGGTTTGCGTAATGTTGTTTACTACACCTCTCGCAACCCCCAGGCTTTTGGATTTTCCAATCCCCAAAATTTCCAGTTTACCATACTCGTTCTTCTTGCCTATCATGGCAACTATCTTTGTCGTTCCAATATCTAGACCTACTGCAATGTTATCTTTTTCCATTTTCTATTATTTTGTGCAAACTACTTGTTCCGTAAACCTAAGGTCAATCTTTGTGTATTTGTATAACGAACTATCTAAAACTGCTTTTTGAAAAAAGGCTTTATAGTTTCTGAATTTTTTATCAACATTCATCGTTCTGCCAAAATCGATGAAGTAATTATAATTTCTATTAAACATTTTTAAGCTACCATTACGCATAATTTGTATTGCAATGATGTTTTTTTTCAAAAACGCATCGTCATAAATTGTGCGAAATAGGGTAGCTAAATCTTCGTTATTTTTTTCATTTATTGCCCCGGAAACAAGCGGAACTCGCGCCGTAAAATTGTCAGACAAGGGCATTTTATTCCCCTCATAGTCAATATAAAAAGACCTATCACCATCGTAAATACGGGCAATCGGGGTCTTCTGTTTTACGGTCGCTTTTAGAACCCCGTCGATACTTACAAAAACATCTGACTTCTCAATCATGTCTTGCGCATCAAGGGTTTTCTCAATCTTATTCAAATCTAGTTCATCTTTTCGGATACTGGAAGCATCTTTTTTATTTTCTATCAACAATTTATTAACCGTCTCAGGCTTCACAAAAAGCGTATTTTCTCCTACAAAAACGACCGTAGATTTTCTTAAATTTCTATTCCCATTCCGATGCTGAGCGAACGAATACAAAAAAAGTACCAGCCCAAAAATGAGAATTAACCGAATATTTATCCAATTAAATAGTTTCATTTAGCATTTTTTTGATTGAAGGAACCATTTCACCAATATCTCCAGCTCCTATTGTTACAATTATTGGCGCATCACTGGCTTTGATTGACGCTAATAAATCATTTTTTGCAACAATTCTTTTGTTCGAATTCGTCATTTTTCCCAACAACCATTCTGATGTAACTCCCTCCATAGGAAGCTCTCTGGCCGGGTAAATATCCATCAATAACACTTCATCAAAAGCCGACAAACTTTCAGCAAATCCATCCGCAAAATCTTTAGTTCTGCTGAATAAATGGGGCTGAAAAATCGCCAGTACTTTACGACCTGGATACAACTCCCTAACGGCCTGATGCACTGCATTTATCTCCGTCGGATGATGTGCATAATCGTCTATATAAACCAGTTCGTCTGTTTTGATCTGATATGAAAAACGCCTTCTGATTCCGTTGAATGAGCCAATGGCTCTTGCAATGGAGTCGGTCGGGGTGCCAAAGGTTTTAGCCATTGCAATAGCCATCAATCCATTCATTAAATTGTGTTTTCCCGGCAATCCAAAACGCAGGTCTTTCATTGTTTCAGTTGGTGTTTGCACATCAAAAACATAACTGGCATTTTCTATACGAACATTAAACGCCTTATATACCGCCTCTTCATTTATAGCACATTGAACACCTTCAAGAGGTAATTCTTTGGTTATAAAGAGATTATTTTTATTTTCCACTTTAGAAGCAAATTCTACAAAAGAAGCTTCGATAGCCTCACTTGTCCCGTAAATATCCAGATGATCCGCATCCATTGAAGTCACACAAGCAATATCCGGGTGCAAATGCAAAAACGATCTGTCAAATTCATCCGCTTCTACTACCGTTACCGTTTTTCCGTTTCCAATTAAATTCGAGTTGTAGTTTTCTACAATTCCGCCTACAAAAGCCGTAACATCAGCACCGCTTTCGTATAAAATATGTCCTAAAATACTTGATGTTGTTGTTTTTCCGTGCGTTCCTGCAACAGCAAAACAAAAAGTATCTTTGGTAATAATTCCTAAAACTTCAGCACGTTTTTTAATCACATACTGTCTTTCTGTAAAATAATTCCATTCTGCGTGTGATTTGGGTACTGCCGGTGTAAAAATCACCAACGTATTCTCTACATAATAATCACTCGGAATCAAATTGATATTATCCTCAAAATGAATGTCAATACCACTTTCAATCAACTCATTCGTTAGCATTGATGGCGTTTTATCGTAACCTGAAACCTGTTTCCCGATGTATTTGAAATAGCGGGCCAGGGCACTCATTCCGATGCCTCCAATACCAATAAAATAAACGTTTTGTATTTGATTTAAATTCATTTTAATTCTGCTTTAAGCTTTAGGCTATATGCCTTTAGCTCGATTTTATTATTTGATTAACTTTACGATTTCCGCCACAATGTGCTGCGTTGCTTTTGGCATTGCCAATCGTTTTATATTTACACTCAATTGTTTTTGTTTTCCTTCGTCTTTCAATAAAGCTTCAAAAACAATACTAAACTGACTGTCTAATTCTGATTCTTTCAACAAAATAGCACCTTTAGCCTCTACTATTGCCTGTGCATTTTTAGTCTGATGGTCTTCTGCTACATTCGGCGACGGAATAAAAATTACCGGCTTCCCGACAATACACAATTCCGAAACTGACGATGCTCCTGCTCTTGAAATAATCACATCGGCCGCAGCATAGACAAAATCCATTCTTTCAATAAAATCAACCACTTTTACATTGGGCTGATTGTACTTTTTATAGTCTTCGAAGTATAATTTCCCACATTGCCAGATGACCTGAACGTCCTGCGAAAGCATACTTTCTAATTCTTTTTCAACTAACTGATTGACTCTTCTGGCTCCCAGACTTCCGCCTAAAACCAACAGTGTCTTTTTGTTCGGATCTAAACCATAGAAAGCAATCGCTTCGTCTCTCTTACTATGAATATCAATTAAATCCTGACGAACCGGGTTTCCGGTCAGCACAATTTTTTCTTTAGGAAAAAAGCGTTCCAAATTTTCATAGGCCACACAAATTGCACTCGCTTTTTTACTCAATAATTTATTGGTAATCCCGGGAAATGAATTCTGCTCCTGAATCACGGTTGGAATTCCAGCCGAACCCGCCGCCTGTAATAAAGGTCCACTGGCAAAACCTCCGGTACCAATTACAACATTTGGTTTGAACTTTTTAATTATCTTTCTTGACTCTAGCAAACTTGTTGCCAATTTTAAAGGAAACATCATATTTTGTAATGTTAACTTTCGTTGTAATCCGGCAATCCAAAGTCCTTTTATTTTGTAACCTGCCTGAGGTACTTTTTGCATTTCCATTTTGTCTTTAGCTCCAACAAAAAGAAATTCAGCATCAGGAAATTGTAACTTTAACTCGTTTGCAATCGCAATTGCAGGATAAATATGTCCTCCAGTCCCACCACCACTTAGTATGAATTTATACTTTGTCATATTTTTTAAAAGTTACAACGTTTTAAAAACTATTCTTTTAATTATTTTATCTGTTTAATACCGCATTCATTGGATTTTTAGAATTGTCTTCTATCGAATACATTGGCTCTTCGCGATACATTTCTTCACTTTCCTCATTTGCCAAATTTTCCTCTGCCAATTGTTTATCTATTAACCTTTGCAAGGCTACTTTTCTTCTTTCTTTTTCTTCCTGAACTTCAGCAATTTCTTCCTCTTTCTTCGTTACACTGATAATAATTCCAAGAGAGAAACACGTCATCCAGATCGAACTACCTCCACTACTAATCAACGGAAGTGTTTGTCCTGTCACCGGCAATAATTCAACTGCCACCGCCATATTAATCATCGCCTGAAATATCATCGGAAAACCGAGTCCGACGACGACTAATTTCCCAAATAGGGTAGTCGCTTTATGTGAGGCGATCACAAATCGGAACAACAACAACAAGTACAAAACCAATATGGAAACTCCGCCCACCAAACCGTATTCTTCTACAACAATTGCATAAATAAAATCGGAAGAAGATTGTGGCAAAAAGTTTTTCTGAACGCTTTTACCGGGGCCTAAACCGCCTAATCTTCCGGATGCAATTGCTATTTTTGCTTTCTCAATCTGATAGTCATCTTCATCTGGTTTGTCTGTCGTAAAGTTTTCAATACGACTTCCCCATGTACCTACCCTGCTAAAGAATCTTGAATCCGGAAATGCTTTCGCAATCAAAAGGAAAAACAATAACATCGCAATCCCCGAACCTATAATAAATGCAATATATTTAATTGGATATTTACCAATGAAAGTCAACATAATTACCATTGAAAAAATCAACGCTGTCGTCGAAAAGTTGGCCGGTAAAATCAAGGCTAACGTAATAAAAACCGGAATCCATAATTGTACAAACGAAACCTGAAAAGGCTCTCCTTCTTCCTTGGTTTTAGACAAATAACGCGCTACATATATAAACAATACGATAGAGGCTAATGTTGATGTCTGAAACGTAATTCCGATAAACGGCACCTGAATCCAACGACTTGCATTGGCACCGGCAATAACCGTTCCTTTCAACAAGGTATAAAGCAATAAAATCCAAACTACCGGAAGCGCTATCTTAGAAATTGCTCTGAAATAATGATACGGTACTCGGTGCACCCAATAGATAATCAAGAATCCGATGCAAATGTGCGCCAAGTGTTTTACCAAATACCCCAACGTATTTCCAGTTCCATGACCAATATACGCCAGATTACTACTTGCACTAAAAACAGGCATAAACGAAAACAGCGCCAATAAAGCCACGAATGACCATATTACTCTGTCTCCTTTTAATTTGTTAACTAGTTCTTTCATAATTTTAGATTTCTGATTTTAGATTTTAGATTATTTTAAAATCTTTGCTTTTATTTTAAACTGTTGATTCTGTTATTTACTGTTTTTAAACTGCTGACGAAAATCGCTGTTAGCTCATTTCCTTCTTTCCAAATTGTTTCCAATTCTGATTTCTCGATCCATTTTTTTTCTGTTATTAGCTCTATCCAAAACAAAGTTTCATCAGCTTCTTCTAAAACTATATTCATTTTGGCAACAAACTCCCTGTCACTCCTCGCCCGGCATACTGCGCGATAATTAGCTCCAACTGATGTTCCGCTTCTTACGATTTGACTCGTAATCGACCTTACCACATTCGTATTCGGCATTCTTTCTGCCAAATCAATTATCATCAAAGAGAATTTCTTTGTTCTCACCTTCATTTCATCTGTCGTCATACCTCAAGAACTTCTATTAAAAAAACAATCTAAAATCTAAAATCAGAAATCTTAAATTACAAATTATGCACCGCTTGCTTAAACTGCTTCCCTCTGTCTTCGTAGCTTTCGAATAAATCGAAACTCGCACAAGCCGGAGATAATAAAACAGCATCTCCTTTTTCGGTTAGACGTTGGGCTGTTTTTACGGCATCGTTCATGTTGTTTACTTCTACCATGATATCAACCACATTACCAAACGCTTCTATTATTTTTCTATTGTCAATACCTAAACAGATAATTGCTTTTACTTTCTCACGAACTAATGACATCAATTCGTTGTAATCGTTTCCTTTATCAACTCCACCAACAATCCATACCGTTGGAATATTCATACTGTCTAAAGCAAAAAAAGTAGCGTTTACATTAGTTGCTTTTGAATCGTTGATATATTGAACGTTTTGAATTTTCAATACTTTTTCTAAACGGTGTTCAACACCTTGAAAATTAGATAAACTTTCGCGAATCGTTGCATTTCTGATTTGCATCAATTTCGCTACAGAGCTTGCTGCCATTGCGTTTTTCATGTTATGTTTTCCTTCTAACGCAATGTGTTCGGTCTCCATTGTAAACTCTTCTTGGTTAATCTTTATTTCCATTTTGTTGTTGTTTATAGAAGCTCCTTCGTCCACTTTTTTAGTCAATGAAAAAGGAATTAATTTTGCTTTTGTTGTATTGTTCTTTAACCATTCTGCAATTGCCTCGTCGTCTGCATCGTAAATGAGATAATCACTTTCAGTCTGGTTCATTGTTATTCGAAACTTCGAATTGATATAATTTTCATACTTATATTCGTAGCGGTCTAAATGATCGGGACTAATATTTGTAATTATGGCTATATCCGGCCTGTAATCTATAATTCCATCCAGCTGAAAACTACTTAATTCGAGCACATAGGCATCAAACTTATTTTCGGCTACCTGCCAGGCAAAGCTTTTTCCGATGTTACCGCCCAAACCAACATTTAAACCAGCTGATTTTAACAGGTGATGGGTTAACATTGTTGTGGTTGTCTTTCCGTTACTTCCGGTGATCCCAATTGTTAAGGCTTCTGTAAAAGGTTTCGCAAACTCGATTTCCGAAATCACTTTAACTCCTGCTTCGATAAGCTTTTTTACTATCGGTGATTTCTCAGGAATTCCGGGGCTTTTCATGACCACGTCGGCATTCAAAATCAGGTTTTCGGTATGTTTCTCCTCTTCCCAGGCAATTCCATTAATGACAAGAACTTCTTTGTAACTTTCCTTAATCTTTCCGAAATCAGATACAAAAACCTCATATCCTTTTTTCTTACCCAGAATAGCGGTACCTACACCACTTTCTCCTCCACCTAAAACTACTAGTCTCATACGCTGTACAATTAAAAATTGTAAATTAAAAATTAAAAAATCTTCTAAAATCTCAACTTTTAATCGATTTACTATTTTCCTTTTAAGGTTATTATAATTTTCGCCAGTATTCTACAAATTTCATCCGCTTCAGCATAAATACTCTCAAATTCATTTACAGAGATATAATCTGTTGCTTTTAATAATTTTAACCAATAAATTGTTTCTCTTGCTTCTTTATATGAAATTTCAAGCTTAAACAGAAACTCTTTATCTGAACGTCCTCCAATTGATTCTTCAACATTTGCTCCAATCGAAGTGCCACATCTTAAAATTTGTTTACTTAAAACAAATTCCTTTTTTACTGCAGTCAGATGCTTGTACAAGTTGATAATTCGTACTGCAAAAAGAAATGATTTATCCTGAATAACATTTTCTTTCATCCTCAACAACTACATCAATTTTTAATTTTTAATTCTCAATTTTTAATTTAAAATCTATCTTAGTTTTAAAGTAACGATTGATAATATGGCTAACATAATGGCAACAATCCAGAATCGGGTTACAATTTTACTTTCATGATATCCTTTCTTCTGATAGTGATGGTGCAAAGGCGACATCAGGAAAATCCTGCGACCTTCACCGAAACGCTTTTTGGTAAACTTAAAATAACTCACTTGTAAAACCACTGAGAAATTCTCTACCAAAAAGATACCACACAATAACGGAATCAATAATTCTTTACGAACTGCAATGGCCAAAACAGCAATGATTCCGCCAATCGTTAAACTTCCTGTATCTCCCATAAAAACAGAAGCAGGGTACGAATTGTACCAAAGAAATCCGATCAACGCTCCTACAAAAGCAGAAATAAAAACCGTCATTTCCCCCGAATTGGGGATATACATTATATTGAGATAATTTGAAAAAATAATATTTCCCGAAACAAACGTAAATATTCCGAGCGCGAGTACCGAAATCGCTGACGTTCCCGCGGCGAGCCCATCTATTCCATCCGTCAGATTCGCACCATTGGAAACGGCCGTGATAATAAAAATAACTACCGGAATAAAAATCAACCAGGCCCATTTTTCATATCCTTCCCCTGTCCAAGCCAAAAGTTCTGCATAATCAAACTCATTGTTTTTAACGAAAGGAATAGTGGTTGCCGTTGATTTTTCCTCTACCGGTGTTGGTAAAACCACTGTCGTACCTGCAGTCTTGTAAATGTCCGTTCTTCCGGTATCCGTGCGTACTGTTACAGCAGGATTGAAATACAAAACCGCTCCTACAATAACTCCTAAACCTACCTGTCCAATAACTTTAAAAATTCCTTTAAGACCTTGTTTGTCTTTTTTGAATATTTTAATATAATCATCCACAAAACCAATTGTACCCATCCAAAGGGTTGTTACAATAAGTAAGACGATGTAAATATTATGCAAACGTGCAAATAACAAAACCGGAACAAGTGTTGCAAAAATGATAATCAGTCCCCCCATTGTCGGAGTTCCCGCTTTTTCATTCTGACCTGCAAGACCTAACTCACGAACGGTTTCTCCCACTTGCTGATTGCGTAAAAAGTTAATAATTCTTTTTCCGTAAATCGTCGACAAAAGCAATGAAAGCATCAATGCCAAAGCCGATCTGAAAGTGATGTACTGAAAAACTCCCGTTCCCGGTATATCTAACGTTTTGTCTAAATATTCAAATAAATAGTATAACATATCTTTTATTTTAAAATTCAATTTTTAAAATTCCAAATTCCAATAATGGTCTTTTCGAATTCTGAAACTGATTATTATTTGTTTAGTTGACCCAAAATTTCTTTTACAGTTTCCATATCATCAAAATGATGACGTACCCCATTTATCTCCTGATAGGTTTCATGCCCTTTTCCTGCAATCAGAATAATATCGTTTGGCTGTGCCAATTGACAAGCGGTTTTAATGGCTTGCTTACGATCTGTAATCCTTAATATTTTTTTATAATTATGACCGTCAACTCCTTGTTCCATTTCATCCAAAATCACTTCCGGATCTTCATTTCTTGGATTATCTGACGTTAAAATCGCTTTATCACTAAGATCTGCAGCAATTTTAGCCATAATAGGTCTCTTTGTTTTATCTCTGTTTCCGCCACAACCTACAACTGTTATTAGTTGTTCGTTTTTAGTACGGATATCGTCAATCGTTTTTAAAACATTTTCTAAGGCATCCGGCGTATGTGCGTAATCTACCACTGCCGTAATATTCGTTTCAGAAACGATGTACTGAAAACGACCCGAAACACTCTCTAAATCAGATAGTAAGCGCAACGCCTCAAGGCTATCCATACCCAATTCTACAGCCGTTCCGTAAATCGCTAAAACATTGTAGGCATTAAAAGTTCCGATTAGTTTTACCCAAACTTCATTGTCGTTTACTTTTAACAGCAAACCGGACAATTGACTTTCTAAAATCTGTGCTTTAAAATCAGCATAGGACTTCAAGGCATAAGTCAACTTTCTCGCCACTGTATTTTGCAACATTACAGTTCCGTTTTTATCATCAATGTTAGATAATGCGAAAGCTGATTTTGGCAACGAATCAAAAAACGATTTTTTCACATCCCTGTATTCTGCGAAAGTCGGATGATAATCTAAGTGATCGTGTGACAAATTGGTAAAAATCCCTCCCACAAAATGCAATGCTTCTGTTCGTTTTTGATGAATTCCATGTGAACTCACCTCCATAAAACAATGTGTCACTCCTGCTTCTGCCATTTCATTCAAATAATGATTAATGGTAATAGAATCCGGAGTAGTATGTGTTGCTTTATATTCTGTTTGATCAACCATGATTTTTACAGTTGACAATAAACCTACTTTAAAACCTGCTTTTTCAAACAATTGAAACAATAAGGAAGCGATCGTTGTTTTTCCGTTTGTACCGGTTACTCCTACTAATTTTAACTTCTCAGAAGGATTTCCGAAATAATTAGCCGCCATAAAAGCCAACGCAGTATTAGTGTCAGCCACTTTTATATAGGTAATTCCTTTTTGAAGATGCTCCGGTAATTCATCACAAATAATTGCAACAGCACCTAATTCAATCGCTTTTTCAATAAAGTCATGTCCATTAGACAATGATCCGCGAATCGCTACAAAAACATCGTTTTGTTCTATTTTTCTGGAATCAAACTCAATTTTATGTATAGCAATTTCGGTCGAACCTGTTACGGACTCGATCGCTACTTTATATAATATGTCTTTCAGTATTTTCACGATAATTCTAATACTATTGTTTCGTTTTTACTAATATTTTGTCCAGCCTGCAAAGACTGTTTTTTTACTTTCCCTACTCCATTAACCTTTACTTTCAAACCCAGGTTTTCTAACAAGGCAATGGCATCCATTCCCGGCATTCCTTTTAAATCAGGAATCTGTTTTACTTTCTTCTCTGCTTTTGCGTAATACTCATTATAACTGTTATCCTGTTTTGGAATTCTGGAATCCAGTTTTTTGATTTTATTTGTTGAAGGGGCATCTGTAAATATTTTTTGGGCGATTCGTTTAAAAACCGGCCCCGCTACATCTGCTCCGTAATAATTATTTTTTGCTGTATTGGGTTTGTGAACGACCACTATACAAGAATATTTAGGGTGATCAGCCGGAAAATAACCCACAAAAGAAGAAGCATAATACATTCCCTCTTTTCCTGCTTTACCATAATTGACCTGAACCGTTCCTGTTTTACCAGCCATCGAAAAATCTTTGGAGTACAATTTAGCTCCTGTCCCCCTTTTTACCACATTAAGCATTACTGCTTTTAGTTTCTTAACCGTTTCCTCAGAGCATACTTTTGGATTTATAACTTCAACATCAAATTTTTTGATCGTTTTGTTCCATTCTTTAATTTCGGAAACAAACTGTGGTTTTACCATTACACCATTATTCGCTACTGAATTGTAAAATGTCAAAGTTTGCATAGGCGTAACCGAAACACTATATCCAAAAGCCATCCACGGAAGTGAAACTCCTGACCAATTTTTGTCTCCGGGATGCGGAATAATTGCTCTTCCTTCTCCTTTAAAATGCAATCCTAATGTTTTATGCAATCCGAAATTTTTAATATGATCCACAAATTTCGACGGATTGTTTTTGTAATTGTCATAAACTGCCTGAACCATTACCGTGTTGGATGAAACCTCAAATCCTCTGGCCAGCGAAATTTTCCCGTAACCTCCTCTATGAGAATCACGAACGGCACGACCGTAATATCTAATTTCTCCGCCATGAGTATCGTAAACCGTACTTGTATCGGCTACTTTATCTTCTAAAATCGCCATTAAATCGACCAGTTTAAAAGTAGAACCCGGCTCATGAGACTCTGCTATAGCATAATTGGTCGTTTCATAATACGATCCATCTTCTCCTCTTCCTAAATTGGAAATTGCTTTTACATGTCCCGTTTCTGTTTCCATAACCACAACACAACCGTGATCTGCTTCATAAGTTTCTAACTGTTTCAACAAAGCATGGTGCGCGATATCCTGAATAAAAACATCAATTGTCGAAATCACATCAAAACCGTCCTGAGGATCCACTTCGTTGACATCACGAATAGGTTTCCATTGTCCTTTGGCAATTTTTTGCTTTAAAATTTTACCGTCTTTTCCGTTCAGATAACTTTTAAAAGCCCACTCAATTCCTTTACCCACTTCTATTCCAGTTGCCGGATCAATTCGGTCGTAACCAATTGTTCTTTCTGCAATTTTCCCGATTGGATGTTTTCTCACAGTTTCCTGTTCAATAATAATCCCTCCTTTGAAGGCTCCTAAATTGAATAATGGAAAACCTTTTATTTTTACATATTCGGTATAACTCAAATTGCGGGCAACCAAATAATAACGGTTTTTATTGGTTCTCGCTTTTCTTAATTCTTTTTCAAAATAGCTGCCGGATTTCCCTAAAACGGTTACTAATGAATCTGATAATGCTTTTACATACTTTTCAAAAGTTTCTGTCTTTGGTGTTTTGGCATCAAATCTAATCTCGTAATTAGGAACTGAGGTCGCCAGCAAACTTCCGTCTGCCGAATAAATATTTCCTTTATTGGCCGGAATTACAAAATTCCTAACGGTACGCTGCTTTGCTAACTTTCTATAATAATCCCCTTCAACCCACTGAATATTGGTTAATTTAACGACAATAGCAATCGCCATCAAAAAGATGAAAACTGCTACGAGGTAAATTCTGTAGGATATATGTTTATCGTCTACTGCCATATTCTTTTAAGGAAACTTTTTTCTTCTTCTTTTTCGACTTCTATTTTCACAGGAGGAACGGTTGATGGAAAAATTTGCTTCTCGAGCATTTTATCCGATATCGTTGACTCCATTTTCAACTTCATTAATTCTGAACGTCGATCCACAAATTCGGATCGCAATTCTTTTGCATCGTTACTGAGCTTCGCAATCTCAAAAACCTTTTGTTCGTATCGCTGCGTATTCGCAATCATTATTATGGCAAGCAGTATAATAAAAACGATGAATCTCCAGTTTTTTACTGCATCATCATTTAAAAGAAACCTTGCTTTTAATATGCTAAATACTCCACCTTTCATCTTACCTTATTATTATACCTTTTCAGCAATTCTTAATTTTGCGCTTCTTGCTCTGTTATTTATTTTAATTTCAGCATCATCAGGAACAATCAATTTCCCGATTGTTTTAAACGGAACAGAAAAATTTCCGTAAAAATCACGTTCCGGTTCTCCCTCAAACATTCCGTTTTTGATAAATCTTTTTACCAATCTGTCCTCTAAGGAGTGATACGATATTACTGAGAATCTTCCACCCGGATTTAAAATTTCTAACGATTGCTCGATAAACTCTTTCAAAACATCCATTTCCTGGTTGACCTCAATACGAATCGCCTGATACATTTGTGCCAAAATCTTATGACTCTTATGTGCCGGTAGAAACCTGCCTAAAACAAATTTCAATTGTTCTGTATTTTTAATCGGCTCTATTTCTCTTGCTTCAAGAATAGTTCTTGCAATTGCGGGTGCATTTTTTAATTCACCGTAATCATAAAAAACACGACGTAAGTCCTGTTCATCATATTCGTTTACCACTCGATAAGCATTCAAATCATTCTTCTGGCTCATTCTCATATCCAGTTCAGCATCAAAACGAGTTGAGAAACCTCTTTCCGCAACATCAAACTGATGGGACGAAACTCCTAAATCGGCCAAAATTCCATCTACTCCTTTAACACCATGAAAACGCAAAAACCTTTTTATAAATCTAAAGTTCTCATTAATTAAGGTAAACCTTTCGTCCGGCAATGCATTTGCAAGCGCATCTTCATCCTGATCGAAAGCAAATAATTTTCCGTTCGGTCCGAGTCTTTTCAAAATTTCTTTTGAATGACCACCGCCACCAAACGTAACATCCACATAAATGCCATCAGGTTTAATATTTAAACCATCAACTGTTGGATGAAGCAAAACCGGATTATGATATTCCATTGTCGTCGTCATTAATATTACCCATTACTTCTTCGGCCAGATCTGCAAAATCCATATCTTCGCCACTTATTGATTTTTCGTATAAATCCTTGTCCCAAATCTCCACTATATTAACTGCCGATGAGAATACAACATCTTTAGAAATACTTGAAAAAGCTACCAAATCTTTTGGAACCAGTAACCTCCCCAATGCGTCAATTTCTACCACTTTAACTCCTGCAGTAAATCTTCTGATGAAATCATTGTTCTTTTTTACGAAACGATTCAGCTTGTTGATTTTTTGCATCATCAAGTTCCACTCTTCCATCGGATACAACTCTAAACACGGTTGAAAAACAGAGCGCTTCAAGACAAACCCGTCCTGAAGGGAAGAAGCCAACTGCTTTTTCAAAGGTGCAGGCATCATTAGCCTCCCTTTAGCATCGACTTTACACTCATATGTTCCTACGATTGTGTTCAAAGAAATACTCACTATAGTTATACAGCAAAAATATAAAAAAAAATACCACATTCTACCACTTTGTACCACTTTGTTAATAAGTTTACCCACTTTCACCCCCTTGCGCTTAATCACTACACAATCAATACTTTATATATAAAATATCTAACTGACATTATTGTTTAACAATTACAAAAAATACATAGTCTTTATCTTAAAAAACTAACTATTATGCAAAGATTTCAGAATTTGGCTACTACCCCAAAACCACCCCTAAAAGCTGGTAATTAGCCACTTAATAATTCGACAAAAATTATCTAGTTAAAAAAGGCTGGCAAAAATCCATATTTATTTATTTAACCCTATATTTGTCCAAATTGAAATTGGCATTAAATTAAATGGACAAAAACTACAAAAAAGAAGGCAAGTACAGCTATTATGAAGCTGGAGAAGGAACTCCTATCGTTATTTTACATGGTTTAATGGGGGGCCTAAGTAACTTTGATGCTGTAGCGCAATATTTTCCAACAAAAGGATACAAAGTTGTTATCCCTGATTTGCCAATATACACGCAGAGTATTTTAAAAACCAACGTAAAGAGCTTTGCGAAATACGTAAAAGACTTTATCACTTTTAAGGGTTTTGAAGAAGTTATCCTGTTAGGTAATTCACTTGGAGGACATATCGCTCTTTACCACACCAAATTGTATCCCGAAAAGGTTAAAGGACTTGTAATTACCGGAAGCTCGGGACTTTATGAAAGCGCCATGGGTGACAGTTACCCAAAAAGAGGTGACTATGAATACATCAAAAAGAAGGCTGAAGATGTGTTTTACGATCCAAAAATAGCTACTCCGGAATTAATTGATGAAGTATATGCTACGGTAAACGACCGCATCAAATTGATCAAAACACTTACCATTGCCAAAAGCGCCATTCGTCATAACATGGCAAAAGATTTACCAAAAATGACTACGGAAACCTGTATCATCTGGGGTAAAAACGATGCTGTAACCCCTCCAAATGTGGCCGAAGAATTTGACAAATTATTGCCTAATTCAACCTTGTATTGGATAGACAAATGTGGACATGCAGCTATGATGGAACACCCTCAGGAATTCAACACGCTTCTTGAAGATTGGCTTGTGAAAAAGAATTTATAGCACTCAACTTTCGACTTAAAAGAGGTTTTAAAACCAAACAACATGAAAATTAATACCGCCGAATTTATTGTCAGTAATTCTGATGTTACAAAATGTCCTCAGGATTTTTTGCCGGAATACGCTTTTATCGGCAGATCAAACGTTGGTAAATCATCCTTGATTAATATGATTACCAATCATAAAAACTTAGCTAAAACATCCGGAAGACCTGGAAAAACACAATTAATTAATCACTTTAAGATTAATAACAATTGGTTCCTTGTCGATTTACCAGGTTATGGCTACGCTAAAGTATCTAAGAAAACGAAATCGGTTTTTCAGCAATTTATCACGGATTACTTTGAAACAAGAGAACAATTGGTTTGTGCCTTTGTTTTGATTGATATCCGTCATGAAGCTCAAAAAATTGATATTGAGTTTATGTCGTATATGGGCGAAAGTGAAATTCCGTTTTGCATCATCTTCACCAAGGCCGACAAAATCAGTAAAGTAAAAATTGATTCTCACGTTGCTGCTTACAAAAAACAAATGTTCGCCAACAACTGGGCCGAAATGCCACAGTATTTCGTAACCTCCTCTACAGAATCGATCGGAAAAGAAGAACTCTTATCCTACATAGACGAAGTAAATCAGGAAGTCTTCAAAAACAACTCAGGGTTTTAAAAAAACCTAAATTCCAATATAAAAAATCCCAAATTCCAACCTATACAATTGGAATTTGGGATTTTTTTATTGGAATTTTTATCTATAGTTCCTCCGGGTCATCAATTAATTCTGTATCAGAAACTTTTATTTT
This sequence comes from Flavobacterium sp. ABG, assembly GCF_001027725.1. Lineage (NCBI taxonomy): Bacteria > Pseudomonadati > Bacteroidota > Flavobacteriia > Flavobacteriales > Flavobacteriaceae > Flavobacterium > Flavobacterium sp. ABG. The sequence continues at coordinate 76,882 of NZ_LEKS01000017.1, read as the reverse complement.
ATTGTTTAAAGATCTCCATTCTTTAAATATTAGAAATTGATACAAAATATAAAACAAAGAGTTAAAAAACCAAAAATCAAGTATAAAGGGTTCCGTAAAAATCACCGAATCGGTATTACCACTCAGAAAAATACTCAAACTGCTGGCCAGATAAATTATCAACCCATTGCAGAGATACAAATACTCGTGCTTTGCCCTTTTAAAATTCTTTATTAAAAAGATTAAGGCATATATAATCAGCAATATCGAAGTCATTTCGATTTCAAGAAAATTAAACTCCCAATAAAGCCCGGGTGTCTCATAATACTGCACGATTAAGATCATTAGGACCAATATCAAGCAATAAAGCACTATTCTTTTTAAAATAACATTTCGGAATAAATTATAAAAAAACACACTTAAAGCAATAAACTGAAAGAGAAAGTAATAATGTGAAAGAAAGAAATTAGATCCCGGAGAATAAAACCCAATAATATTACAGCATAATTCTTCTACAAACAAAAGAATCAAATAAACTGTAATTATTTGATACAAAAACCCCTTGTCCTTTCGTGTTCTAAAAAACAGAATACCGTTTATCAGCAAAAAAAATAATCCTGCAAGGCTTATAATAAATGGAAATAGCATACTATTAAAATTTTCTTAGACCGTCAACTATACCAGCGACAAGTTAATTTTACCCTTCTAAAACAACTTACAAAAAAGAAATATCATATAAAGTTAACAATAAATTTCCTCTAAAACCAAAGGTATGGTCTTAAAATTCCAATATCTTAAATTCCAAATTCCAATAAGGAAATCTCAAATTCCAAATCTCAAATTCCAAATCTTAAATTCCAAACTCTAATAAGCAAAAATCCCAAATACCAATCATAGATTTGGAATTTGGGATTTAAGATATTGGAATTTACTTTGTCAGATTTAGTTTTTCTGCGAAATAATCACAGAAATCTTTCATTGTATCTGCCATTTTTTCGTCGTCTGTAGCACGTTTAAAAGTGTCTGACATCGCGACCAAAGTCTGATGAAAGAAAATTTTCATTTCATCTACAGGCATATCTTTGGTCCATAAATCAATTCGCATGGTTTCTTTGGCTTTGCTGTCCCAGATTGACAACATAATTGCTTTGGCCTCTTCAGCCTGTACTCCACCGTCCTGAGCGCTCCAGGTTAATTTTTCCGGAACACGGTTTTCGTCTAATTCTATATTGAATCTAATTTCTGAGTTTATTGTATCTGACATTATTTCTTAGGTTTATATTTTGACTTTTCGAAAATTTCTTTTGCATTTGTTTTTAATAATTCCGGCAACGTAACTTTATTATTTTTCATATAAGAACGCACCATTTGCCAGCCAATCCAAGCTCCGACTCTTCCAGGTGAATCATTATCGATTTCAAGAAAGAATTTTGAAAACGGCGCCGGTGCAATGAAACGGGTGTTTAGTTTTGGATCATCACTGTAGAGTATTTCATTTTCTATAAAATAACGCCACATATAACTTTCGTTTTCTTCACACCATTTTATTTGTTCGGGCGTATACCCCATTCTTTCCGCATCTGTATAACTTGGCAAAAGCAATTCTTTTGCATACAACTGTTTTCCTTCAAAGATCATCTGAGAAAGCAAACTGTGATCCGGTGAAGACGGAATTTTTCTGAAAGCAAAACTGGAAACTACGTCCGGCATGATTTGTCTTTCTTCAAAATTCTGCTTCAGATAATTTGGAAACTCATAAAACTTATGGTCTTTTCCTAAATACAATTCTAACGAGACGATTACCAGACTATCCGCATAAATTGCTTTGGCCGTATAATCCATTTCTGCAATTACCGTAATTACTTTAGGCGTTTTAACCTCAGGAAAATAATATTTTATGTGTTGAAACAAACCATTAAACTCTTCTCTTACCGGTTCAAAATTGGAGTATTTTTTCTCTACTTCCGTATATACTTCTCTCCAAATCGGATCCTGCATTTTTTTCAACCACACCGCATCGTCATTACCGGGTGGAAAAAAGAAAGGATATTGTCTTTTTATTTTGGCTAAATCTTCCGGTTTGGTTTCAAAAAACACTTTATCGAAACGTTCTACTTTAATATCAACAGGAATTTCTTCAACTTCTTTTTCGACTTTACTTTTTTGATCACAAGACAAAAAAAACAAGCACAGAAGCAGTACAAAGCGATAAATTTTCATTTTATTTTAATTAGATTTGTGTTGCTGGAATTCAAGCATTATTCATACTTAAAAATAATTCTGCAAATATACTCCTGTATCTTAAAACTTGACCTAATTATGACTAAAAAAAGCACTATTCAGACAGAAAAAGTAAATACTTATATCGTAGAGTGGCTAAAAGATTACGCTAATAAAGCAAAAGTAAACGGATTTGTAATTGGAATTTCGGGCGGAGTGGATTCTGCGGTTACTTCTACCTTATGCGCTCAGACAGGTTTAAAAGTTTTATGTGTTGAAATGCCGATTCATCAGGCAGAAAGTCAGGTTTCAAGAGGAAGAGAACATATTGAACAATTAAAGAAACGTTTCCCAAACGTTTCGAACACCCAAACCGATTTGACTGCAGCTTTTGAAGCTTTTAAAAGTGCTGTACCCCAAACAGAAGACGAAGCCAAAGTAAACTTATCATTGGCCAATACACGTGCTCGTTTGCGCATGTCTTCTTTATATTATTTAGCAGGAATTTACGGCCTTTTAGTTGCCGGAACCGGAAACAAAGTTGAGGACTTTGGTGTAGGATTTTATACCAAATATGGCGATGGCGGAGTCGATTTAAGCCCGATTGCCGACCTAATGAAGTCTGATGTTTACGCTCTTGGAGCATTTTTAGCAATTCCGGAGTCAATTTTAACAGCTGCGCCAACAGATGGATTATTTGGCGACAACAGAACAGATGAAGACCAATTAGGAGCCAGTTACGATGAACTCGAATGGGCCATGTTAGCTGTCGAGTCAGGAAACACGGTAGCTGACTTCACAGACAGGGAAAAAACCGTGTTTGAAATTTATAAACGTTTAAACACCAGCAACAAGCATAAAATGGATCCAATTCCGGTTTGTTTAGTGCCAAAAACGTTAAAATAAAACTTTTTAACATTTAGCATCAATTAATTACAGAATTTATTTATTAATTTTACCGTTCCAAAAAACATGAACAATTCTAAAAAGGTAAAATTATGATTAAAGTATGTCTAGCAGACAATCATCCTGTGACGCACTTTGGCGTTAAGTCTTATTTTAAAGACCACGATCAAATTTCAATTGTTGCCAATGTCGGCAATTTTTCAATGGTTAGAGATATTCTTCAAACGAAGGAGATTGACATTCTAATTCTGGACTTAGAATTAGAAGGACTTTCAAGCATCTTTGAAGTAAAATCTATCCTAAAAAATTTCCCAAAGACAAAAATTGTGATTTTCAGCGATCTGGCTGAACAAATGTATGCTCCAAATGCTATTAAAGCAGGAGTTTCCGGTTATGTACACAAAACAGAAAAACTTGAAACATTAGGTCTTTCTATTATTAAAGTACACGAAGGAAAAATTATTATCAACGAAACTGTTCGCAAAAACATGGCACTTATTGCTAAACAAAGCAAAAGCGAACGTCTTTACAGAAAACTTTCGAATCGTGAAATTGAGGTTTTACGTTACTTAAGCGATGGTAAGAAAAACAACGAAATCTCTAAAATCTTAAATCTGAACGAAAAAACGATCAGTACTTACAAATTAAGATTATTGACCAAATTAAATGTTACTAATCTGGTTGACTTAGTTAATAAGGCTAAGACTTTAGAAATTATTTAATGGTATCGAGACATTACTCTTCCTAGTTTTTTCGCAAAAGAATTAACCAATTTTGAGTAATCAACGATAGCTGACAAAAGCTCTGTATTATCTGAATTTTCAGGTCGTATAGAGCTTTTTAATTCTTCGATAATTCGATCAACCAGGTACCAACGCATTGACATAATTGTTTCCGTAACATATTGTCCGATACTGGCATGTTTCTCTTTTGCAAAGATATTTTGCCCCTCCCAGTTGTGTAACGTTACTTTTTCATCTTCCATCAAAATATCGGTTACTTCTTGCGCAAATTCAGGTTGTAGTCGCATTAAATATTGCTCCAAACTAAATTTGCTGTTCTGATTGTAAAAACCAATCAAATCAGTAAAAATATTCTGAAATAATCCATTCGAAAGTTCCACCTCATCTTCCTGTAAACTCAGATAGATTCGCTCGAATACTTTATACTCTTTCTTTTCAGAAACCATAATGATTTCGCCCTCCTCATTACTTTTCAGAAGCACATCTTCAAATTCCTCTGTTTTATCACCATAAAGCAGCAAAATTTCAATTACTTTTCGTTCTAAACGGTACAGAATATCTACTTTTTCAGAGGGTGGTGGAGGCTGTTCCATGTCTCCCGGAAAAGTAGGATCATCATAATACCTCGGATCATCTGGCGGGTAAGTGTTTCGATGAACTTCAAACGCTTTTTGTTCCTGTTTTTGTTTTTTATGGGTATCTGTAATTTCTTTCTGCGTAAGCTGTGCAAGCGTACTCACTAGCACCTGCTCAGAAATGTCCATGATTCTGGCACATTCCTGCGTATAGACTTCACGCTGAATTCGATCCGGAATCTTAGAAATACTGGTAACCATATCCCGAATCAAATCGGCCTTTTTTATAGGGTCGTTTTTAGCTTCACCCATCAAAATGGAAGCTTTAAACTGTATAAAATCTTTACTGTTTTCTTCTAAATAAGCTACTAAGGCGTCATGCGAATTCTTTCGGGCAAAACTGTCCGGATCTTCCCCATCAGGAAAACCGCAAACCCTTACATTCATTCCTTCCTCCAGAATCAAATCGATTCCACGAATAGAAGCGCGTAATCCCGCCGCATCACCATCAAAAAGAACCGTAATATTCTTGGTCAGACGATTGATTAATCTAATCTGATCCGGTGTTAAAGCTGTTCCTGAAGAAGCGACAACATTCTCTATTCCCGCTTGGTTAAACTGAATTACGTCTGTATAGCCTTCAACCAAATAACAATTGTTTTGTTTGGCAATTGCTTGTTTGGCCTGAAAAATCCCGTAAAGGACTTTACTTTTATGGTAAATATCACTTTCGGGTGAATTCAGATATTTAGCCGCTTTTTTATCGTTCGTTAAAATACGTCCTCCAAAACCCAAAACACGTCCTGACATGCTTTCGATAGGAAACATTACACGTCCCTTAAAACGGTCAAAAGGCCTATCTTCTCTTGGAATTGTCAGTCCGGTACTTTCCAGAAATTCCAGTTTGTACCCTTTACCCAAAGCTTCTTTAGTCAAAGCATCCCAGGTTTCGGGTGAATATCCTAAATTAAATTTCTTTATTGTTTCGGCGGTAAACCCTCTTTCTTTAAAGTATGAAAGTCCAATGGCTTTGCCCTCTTCTGAATTTAAAAGTGTTTTATGAAAATATTCTTTTGCAAATTCTGAAACCAAATACATACTTTCACGAACATCTGTAATCGCTTTTTCGGCATCCGTTTGCTCTGTCTCTTCAATTTCAATATTGTATTTTCTGGCCAGATATCGAATCGCTTCGGGATAGGTAAACTGAGAATGTTCCATCAGGAATTTAACCGAGTTCCCCCCTTTTCCGGTACTAAAATCTTTCCAGATTCCTTTTGCGGGCGACACCATAAACGACGGAGAGCGTTCGTCTGAGAAAGGACTCAGTCCTTTAAAATTACTTCCGGCCCTCTTTAAATTGACAAAATCACCAATAACCTCCTCTACACGAGCAGTTTCAAAAACGGTGTCAATTGTATTTTGTGAAATCAAAATGTAATATATTTTAAAAATTTGAAGTCAGTAAAAGTACATAAATCAATCTTTAAATCTGCTGATTTTGCACAAAAAAAGCGTCCCTTCCGAGACGCCTTCCGACTAACTAAACGTAATCTCATACTTAATTCAAATCAAAACGTAATCCTAGCGAAATGTTATTCTCTTTCACTAAGTTATCCTTAAACAACGGATTCAAATCGTATTTTAAATACAAACTGATATCTCGGTATCCGACGTAAGAACTTAATCCGTAAATAAAATTATTGACATTATAATCTCCTTTTATAGTTGTTTTATATTTTAAATCTTCTTCTTCGAATTTTAGAATCTGTTTCGATTTTACATTTATTCCGGCATAACCTCCAATCCCAAATCGGAAACTTTTATGGGTTCTGAAATAGGTTTTTCCGTCTTTTACTTGGGGTTTGGTAAAATCAAATTCTAAGTGTACCGGCAAAACGATATATACATTTCTAAAACGGGATTCGCTTAAATTTACGGCATTAATTTCCAGATTGGTCTGATCTCCGTCTACCACAAAACTGCGGTTTTTTGTCGGACGAATATTGTTGTACATTAAAGACAGACCGTATTTAGCATGCAATAAATTATCGTTTTTCATCAGTCTGGTGTTATAGGTAAAACCCCATTCGTAAAAATGTGAACCTATAAAACTGTAATTAGCATCCTGAAGTTTCCCGTCAATCATCATATTGTTTAGACCCGTCGCAAATACAAATTGTGATGTTGTTCTCTTTTCACCGCGAATTGAATCTTTATTGCATTTGTCTCTTTCCCAACGAATCATATAAATGCGGGACGAATCTTGTTCTTTGATTTTTCCATCTACTTTTTGCTGTACTAAATCGTTAAGTTCGTTCTGCGCCAAAGTCACTTTTTCCTCGATGATTACTGCTCTGGCTTCTGCTAATTCTTTTTTGCGTTTGTCTGCTTGTTCTTGTGTTATCTTTCCTTCAGACAATTGAACGTTTACAGCTTCAACTTCTTCTTTCAGAATTTTCTTTTGTTCTTTGGTGACCCTTTCTATTTTTCTGGCAATACTTGATGCTTTCGATTCAAAAGTTTCCTGTCCCAGCACTTTGCTGACAAATAAAAAAACCAGGATAACGAGGTATAGGGTAAAATTTTTCATGATTGGTGATTTTTGATTGATGAATGGTGATTAATGATTGATGATTTTAGATTGTAGATTTTAGATTGATGGCTCTTAAGTACAACTAATCCTGTTGATTACGGTTTGCTAATGCTCCTTTTACGGTTTGATAATTTTTATTCACCTTCGTGATTACTTTTTCTCTAAACGAAAGCTCTAGTTCACCATCGACCTGTTGAAGCAAATCATTGGCATTGACTTTTACTTTAGCTTTTGTTTTAACCGTATTCTCTGCTACAATTGTTTTTTCTGCTGTATTTAACAGCACTTCTACCGCTTCGTTTTTTTGTTTTTCCGAGGCAGGCATTTGTTGATTGACTGCTTGTGATGATTGATTGTTGATTGAAGACTCCGCTACTTGTTTTTCATTGTTTTTGATTCCTTTATTTAATTTTTCATTTGAAATTTTCTCTGTATTTTTTGAATGCTGTGCACTCTGAATTGCCGTTTTTTCTGAGACTACAACTTCTTTTTTATCTAAAGTAGTATTTAGTATATTTTGCTTTTCTATTGTGTCTTTTGGGCTGTTTTGCTCAACAACAACACTCTTAACAGGCGTTTCAACAACACTCTTCTTTTGATTAAAAAAGAATGTCCCTACCAATAAAAACCCGACAATACTGGCCGCGATATACAGACCTCTTTTCCTCAAAGCCAGAAATGAGCGAGATCGAACTACAGGCTCCTCTTTCTCCGCAACATTCAACATAGCGTCTAATCGATCCCAGGCTTTGTCGCTTGGTTCAATCTTGCGTTGGTTTAGCTTTTCACGGAAATCCTTTTCAAAATTATTCGGTTCCATTGTCTTGTTTTTTTACTATTTTAATTTGTGTTTGCAGCATTTTTCTAGCGTGCGATAATTGCGATTTTGATGTTCCTTCACTAATTCCTAACATCTTCGCTATTTCATTGTGTTTGTATCCTTCGATCGCATATAAGTTGAAAACCATTTTATAACCGTACGGTAAAGCGTCTATTAAAAACTGGATCTGCTCTATTGAAAACTGGCTGTCTATGGCATTAAAACTTTCTTCTATATAAATCTCGTCTTCAACAAATTTTACTTTTTTCTGAACTCTTAAATACGAGATACATTCGTTGACCATAATCCGTCGAATCCAGCCTTCAAAACTTCCTTTGTGCTCAAATTTGTTTAAGTGGGTAAACACTTTCATAAAAGCAGTTATCATTACATCTTCCGCCAACTGAATGTCTTTTATATATTGCCTGCAGACACTCAGCATTTTTGGAGAAAACCTACTGTAAATCTGCTGTTGCGCTTGTCGATTGTTTTCGACAGCTAACTTTATGATTTTAGTTTCTTCCTGATGTAACTGAATAATTTTCATTAATAAGCGTTCTGGTTTTGGTTTTGAAATAGTCTTCTATTAGCATAGACGATTGAAGTTGTAAAATGGTTGCATCGAAATAGTGAAATTTAAAATCCAAACTTTCTAAACTCCAAATTCCAATCTTACAGCGCTTATTTTTAAAGGGATAAGCGTTTTTATTAAATTTAAAAAAAACTAATTATTTTTTCTTTGCTACTAAAATTCACTTCCAAAGTTAACGCTGAAATTGTAAACTACTTCTTAATTTGGTATTTTTGAATGAGATTCTTGTACCAATCTTGAAAGGACCGAGGTGGATTTACAAAAATTCCAAAAAAGAAACACTTTTAAATTTTATGAAAAATAGCACCATTCAAAAAGTAACACTGGAAGATATTGCGCAATTGCAGAAAATTGGAAGACAAACTTTTTCTGAAACTTTTTCGGGAGATAACTCTGAAGAAGACATGACGCAATATTTAGACGAACATTTTTCAACAGAAAAATTGACTAATGAACTTAACAACAAAAACTCCGAATTTTATTTTGCTGTTCTTGACGGTGCCGCAATTGGTTATTTAAAACTGAACTTCGGCGAATCCCAGACTGAGTTAAAGGATGCTAAAGCAGTAGAAATTGAACGAATTTATGTGCCGAAAGAATTTCACGGGCAAAGTGTGGGACAACTACTTTACGAAAAAGCAATTCAGGTAGCCAAACAAAAAGAGGCCGATTATGTTTGGTTGGGGGTTTGGGAAGAAAACAAAAGAGCACTTAGTTTCTATACCAAAAATGGTTTTATAGCATTTGACAAACACATTTTTGTTTTGGGAAATGATCCGCAAACCGATATTATGATGAAACTTCAATTGAAATAATAAAGTGCAACGCCAATGGATGATTGTTCAAAAAGAAAAAATTTATTTCTTTCTCTCAATAACATAATTCACCATCAAAGTCAAAGCGGCTTTGTATTCAGAGTCTTCAAAATTTTGAAGTAAAGAAAGTGCTTCCTGCTGAAATTCGACCATTTTGTTTTCGGCATAGGTCAAACCATTATGGTCTTTGACAAAGGCAATCACTTCTTTAACCCTTTTCTTGTCTTTGTTGTGATTTTTGATTGAGTTGATTACCCATTTTTTTTCCTGCGGTGTACAATTATTGAGCACATGAATTAAAGGCAAAGTCATTTTTTGTTCTTTAATATCAATTCCGGTTGGTTTTCCGATGGCTTCTTCGCTATAGTCAAATAAATCGTCTTTGATTTGAAAAGCCATACCGATAAGCTCCCCAAACTTGCGCATGTTTTCTACCTGAGTATCGTCTTCGATTACCGATTTTGCACCAAGAGCGCAACAAGCCGCGATAAGTGTCGCCGTCTTCTTTCGGATAATTTCGTAATAAACCTCTTCGGTAATATCGAGCCTTCTGGCTTTTTCGATTTGAAGTAATTCTCCCTCGCTCATTTCGCGAACAGCAACTGAAATAATTCGAAGCAAATCAAAATCACCGTTATCAATAGAAAGCAGTAGTCCTTTTGACAGTAAATAATCCCCAACTAAAACCGCAATTTTATTTTTCCAAAGTGCATTGATCGAGAAAAACCCACGACGACGATTACTGTCATCCACCACATCATCATGTACGAGAGTTGCGGTATGAATCAGCTCTATTACCGATGCTCCGCGATAGGTTCTTTCGTTCACAATTCCACCCGAAACCATTTTAGCGGTCAGAAAAACAAACATCGGACGCATTTGTTTTCCTTTACGGTTTACGATATAATACGTAATACGGTTCAGTAATGCGACCTTTGAAGTCATCGATTCATGGAACTTTTTTTCAAAAAGTTCCATCTCGTTAAAAATGGGCTGTTTTATTTGAGAGGTAATATTCATTTCGATTCCAAATATACTATTTTAAATAAAAAAACGTAGCGTATTTTAGATTAGTATGTCAACATTTTATGCACTAATTTTAAAGTTTACGGAAGCAAACTTATAAACGTTCTGCAACGGGATCTTTTTTTAGCACCAATCCTCAATCGATTTTATTCTGATAGAGGATCAAGTACAAAACCTGTAGAGTAGTAAAAAATTAAATTTGAAAGTTTAATTTATCTAAAAAAAACACCCCGTTTACAAAAAAAAACACCCCGCTTGTCATTTCGACGAAGGAGAAATCACACAAGAAATTCCGTAAAGAAAATCGCCAATCTTTGTAGAATATTGGATGTGATTTCTCCTTCGTCGAAATGACAGAAGTGCAGGAAATAGGGCTTTAACGATTGAAAATGTAACGATTAATGCTTCAACAAAATGCTAAACTAGTATTGATTAACACTATTCACTTTCACCACATCTCCTCCATCGAAAGCACGAACGCAGCGATTAAACTTTGCGACTCTGCGACTTTGCGAGATTTTTACTTCTCCACAACTTTTAAACTTGATCTCTGATACACTCTAAAAACCAAAACCTTTTTTGCCAAAAAAAAAGCATTAAAAACAGATCTAAATCTCGTCTTTAATGCTTTTTTATGCTGTATAATTAAAAAACTATCCTTCTTTATTTGCCAATTGTCCGCAGGCGGCATCGATATCTTTTCCTCTGCTTCGACGTACTTTGACCACTACTCCAATATTCTCTAATGCTTTTATATAAGCTAATATAGATTCTTCTGAAGCTTGTTGAAATTCTCCATCGTCAATTGGGTTGTATTCAATTAAATTTACTTTACAGGGTACATATTTGCAAAACTTAACCAAGGCATCAATTGAGGCTTTATCGTCGTTGATTCCTTTCCAAACCACGTATTCGTACGAGATTTTGTTTTTGGTCTTTCTGTACCAATATTCTAAAGCTTCACGCAAGTCTGCCAGCGGGAAATTTTTACTAAAAGGCATGATCTTCGCGCGAATTTCATCAATAGCTGAATGCAAGGAAACCGCTAATTTGAATTTCACATCATCATCGGCCATTTTTTTAATCATTTTCGGAATTCCGGATGTCGAAACCATGATGCGTTTTGGTGACATTCCCAGACCTTCTGTAGAGGTAATCATATCGATTGCTTTAATGACATTGTTATAATTCATTAAAGGCTCTCCCATTCCCATAAAAACAATATTCGACAATGGATGGTTGTGGTACAAACGACTTTCTTTATCAATAGCTAGAACCTGATCATAGATTTCTCCCGGTTCCAGATTTCGCATTCTTTTTAATCTTGCTGTGGCACAAAAATTACAATCTAAACTGCAGCCCACCTGACTGGAAACACAGGCTGTTGTTCGGGTTTCAGTAGGAATCAAAACGGATTCTACCACCAAACCATCATGCAAACGGACTGCATTTTTTACGGTTCCGTCGCTACTGCGCTGCATGGTATCAACCTTAATGTGGTTGATTACAAAATTATTCTCCAACATGGCCCTTGTAGGTTTGGCTACATTGGTCATATCCTCAAAACTGTGTGCTCCTTTACTCCATAACCATTCATAGACTTGGTTGCCACGGAAGGCTTTGTCGTTATTGGCGACAAAAAAATCCCGTAATTGATCTTTTGATAAGGCTCGTATGTCTTTTTTCTCGATTTGCATGGTGCAAATTTAAGCACTTTTGTTGTTTTTTTCTATTTTTTAAAGTCAATCTTCCTAAATAGCCGTATTTTAGAAAATTACGATCCTCTCCACTTTTATTGTTCTCTAATCTCTAAAGTCTTTTAAATGGCGGTATTTCTTTTTTAAAGCTTCAAAAAAAGCAATTAAAATTCGATAGAGAAACTTCTTTAAAAATTCGATTATTTCAATTCAAAACAGTAAAAACAAGACTCTTACTGAAAAGAGAAACACATCCTCCAATACCGGATTAATTAGTATAGAACTTTAATACCTTTTTAACCATGACTTTTATCATGCCCGTTTTTAGGTGTTCCCCATACATTTGATCTAAGAAATAAGGGGCCGTTTTCAATATTGCAAAACCTGATCGAGATAGAGATTTCCTTATTTAAAAAGACTAACCAATACATTATTAAAAATGAAGACAATTAAATCAATTTTATTGACCGTACTTTTTACAATCGTATCCTTACAACTCAACGCACAAAAAAACTATCTGGTGGCCAAATCGGCTTTTGAAGTTGCCGGCACTTCAACCGTACACGACTGGGTAATGAAATCTTCGGAAGGAAGCGGTATTGCTAACTTAACTGTTAAAGGTTCTAAATTAACGGAGATTAATAACTTAACCGTTACCCTTCCGGCAGAAAGTATAAAAAGCCCTAAAACAAGTATGGATGAAATCGCTTATGAAACTTTGGAGACCAAAACACATAAAAATATCAAGTATGTTTTAAAATCAGCCACTCAGATAAACGAAACAACCTGGGTATTACTTGGAACTTACACCATTGCCGGGGTGAGTAGAGATTATAAAACCCAGATCAGTACAGCGAGTACTAATGGAAACATTATTTTACAGGGGTCTAACCAAATCACTTTTGCCGATTTTGAAATGGCTCCTCCACAAGCTGCACTGGGAATTGTTAAAGCCGGGAAAAACTTAACCATAATGTTTCGCATTACGCTAAGCCAGGAAGGTCATTTAAGCACTTCTGATTATTTGACACAAGCGAAATAACAACAAAAACACTTAACAGCTTATCGCACAGTCATAAGATCAAATTAGAAACGCTTTTCGTCCACTCATCAATTGCAATATCTAAAAAAGCTTTTATAGAATTTTTAGTAAGTTTAAAACTTTGGCACAAGAATTGTCTTTCAGTAAAAAGAAAGATAATCGCACAAAGAGCTCAATCATTTTAAAATTTGTACTTTTATTTTTTCAGCTTTATAACCTTTATAATTTAATCTATTTAAAAATCTAATTAATCATGAAAAAACAAATTTTAAGTTTAGCTGTTGTTGCTCTATTAGCAGTTACTGTACAATCTTGCGGAGACAAAAAAGAAACAAAACCTGAAGAAGAATTAACACTTGGAAACAAGGTAGATTCGTTAACTACAGATCTTGAAGAAGTGAAAGACAGCGCTGTAAGCAAAACAGAAGATGCTGCACAGGACGTAAAAGATGCTACCAAAAAAGCCGCTGATGATGTTAAAGACGCGACTAAAAAAGGAGCAGATAAAGTAGAAGCAGCTGCAAAAGCCGCTAAAGACGGGACTGTAAAAACAGCTAAGGAAGTAGATGCTGCTCTAAAAAAATAGCATTTTATTTCAATTCATAAAAGAACCATTCGCTACAACGAATGGTTTTTTTATGGGAAAAAGTTACCCAATATTTTTTGTATTTTTGTTTTTCAACCTTAGAAGAATATCACATGCATTTTATATCACAGGAATTAGAAGATTACATCGAGCAACATTCTGAAAACGAACCGGAATTATTGGCGAAATTAAACAAGGAAACCTACCAGAAAATACTTTTGCCAAGAATGTTGAGCGGGCATTTTCAAGGTCGTGTACTGAGCATGTTATCTAAATTGATCCGTCCGGTAAACATTCTTGAAATCGGGACTTACACCGGTTATGCTGCTTTGTGTTTGTGCGAAGGAATGCAGGAAAACGGACAATTACATACGATTGATATTAAAGAGGAGTTAATTGATTTTCAAAGAAAATATTTTGACGCCTCGCCTTGGGGAGAACAGATTTTCCAACATCTGGGAGAGGCTGTTTCTATTATACCAACTTTAGAGGTTAAATTTGATTTGGTTTTTATAGATGCCGATAAAGAAAATTACCTGAACTATTGGGAAATGATTGTTCCAAAAATGAACAAAGGTGGTATTATTTTATCCGACAACGTACTTTGGAGCGGAAAAATCCTTGAACCGCTACATCCAAATGACATTAGTACAAAAGTTCTTTTAGAATACAATACGCTTCTGAAAAACGACCCTAGAGTTGAAACGGTTTTATTACCTATTCGCGATGGATTGACGGTTAGTCGGGTACTTTAGTTTTTAAGTTACTGAGGTTCTGAGTTGCTGAGATTTTAAATTCTGGCTAAAGCCTTTTTATGGTTTGCTGAATTTTACTCTTTCATCTCAATGTCATTAAGTTAATGGTATTTTTTCACGCGGATTCTGCGGATTTTTTTTATTTCATTCTGCTAAAATCTGCGTGAGACTTTTTTTGACAATCCTTAACTTAATGAAACTGGAAACTATTGCAAATCGCGATAAATCTACTGACTTCTTGCTAAACTTGGCTCCTTCATTTCTCGCGCTAATTACAAACACTTAAAACGAACACTTAAATGAATTATCTGAACAAAATAGATACAGACGGCTTTGCTATTATTGATAAGGTGTACAACGAGAAGGAAATCAATAAAATAATCTCCTTAATTGAAAATACGACCGAAAACACAACCGAAAATGCCACTTTTAGAAAATCTCAGGATTTATTTGCCATTAGGCAATTTCACAAAGAAATTCCGAAAACTTTAGATTTTATTTTCAATCAAAACTTAAAGGATATTATTGAAAATACTTTTGGGAAGGGCTTTTTTATAACCAAATCGATCTATTTTGACAAACCCGAAAAATCAAACTGGTTTGTTGGGTATCATCAGGATTTGACTATTTCTGTTGACAAAAAAATGGAGATTGAAAACTTCGAAAACTGGACGGTTAAACAAAATCAATTTGCTGTTCAGCCTCCAAAAGAAATTCTCGAAAATAACTTTACGATACGAATTCACATGGACAAAACCACAAAGGAAAATGGTGCTTTGAAAGTGATAAAAAATTCTCATTCTAAAGGTATTCTAAGAATCGAAAATCTCGAAATGGAGGATGAAACGATTTGCGAAGTTGAAAAAGGCGGTATTATGATTATGAGACCTTTGCTTTTTCACGCATCCAGCAAAACAACAAATAACGAAAGAAGACGTGTAATTCATATTGAATTTAGTCAGCAAGAGCTTCCAAACGGTTTGTCGTGGAGTGAAAAAGATTGTATTGAAAATTAACTCAAATACCGTGAGCGGCATCCAATACTCTTTCGGCTTGCGCAACATGTCTTTGATTGTGGTAAATTACAAATCTGAAAGTATCTCCTAATTTCAAACGTATTCCTTTAGAGATACTGATGGCTGTTTTTGTTTTAGCAAGGCTTACTTCTTTGGCACTATTCAACAATTCGAGCATCTCAATTTGCTGATTGATAAAATCATCAATAACGGCTTTGTCCAATGTGCTGTTTATGGGATTCATGCTCTTAAAAGTCTTCATTGTATTTAGCTTTTCTTTTGGCATCATACTTTTTGCGAAATAATCTCCCAGCCAGCCACTTTTAAAATACCTTTCCTGTTCTGAACTGGTTTTCTGTATTTGCCCGGTAATTTCAGGAAGATAAAATCTACCGTAGCGATTAAGATGTTCCAGACATTCCAAAATACTCCAGGTCTTAGGGTTTGTTCTGAAATTAAGCACGGCATCACTTTCTGCTTTCAAAGACTCCGCTTTGTCAATAATTAGTTGTGTACTCGCTATTAAGTCTTTTATTAAATCCTCCGATTTTATATTCATGTTGCTGATTTTTGACAAAGTTCCTTAACTTTTGAACAGAAAACATTGATTGAAATCAACGTTTTTTTAGCCTCGACAAAGTTTCGGGGCTCATCCTCAAATAATTTGCAATATGTTTGTTTGGAACTTCCTGAAATAACTGTGGACTTCTTTTCAACACCCTCTCAAAACGTTCTTTGGGCGAACTGATCAGAATGTCTTTTTCCCGCTCAACTTGCTGCAGAACGAGATCTTCTATAATTTTTATCCAAAGCCTGAGATTATCTTCGTTCCGGTTAACAAAGTCCATAAATCCCTTTTTCGGAATAACTTTTACCAGCGTCTTTTTTATAGCCTGAATATAAAAATCCGACGGGCTCTCAGACAGAAACGAGTCTATCGAAACCACTATATTGTTTTTATACCCAAAACGAATAATACGTTCTTCATCATCATCCAGTACAAAAATCCGCAGACTGCCCTCCTCTATAAAATAAATATTGGTATCAACACTTCCTTCTACTTTGAGGAATTCATTGCGCTCAATGGCAATTGTATTTTCAACCAGATTATTTTGTTGGATCAAGTGTATGAGGTCACCGACTTTCATATCGTACTAAAGTTTAACAGGATGAATTTAGTTCTTTTTATTTGTACAGAAAACCATTGACGATTATTATTTAACAATAGTACTAAAGCTGCAGAAAGAATAGTGAGTTTTTTGACACTGGTGCTTATACTACTGCAGTTCAAAGACGAATAAGAGTCTGCGAATCACAAACAGAAGCTAAGATTGCCTATTTCCGATCTCTATATTTAGTTTTTAAATTTAAAGACTTAGAACCTTAGAATCTCAGTATCTCAGAACCTTATCAACGCTCTAATATTATCCCGGAAAGTACCTGGGTTTTAATTTTCGATACAGCAAATAAATCAATGTCCCAAAAACGGCTCCGACAAAATAGCCGGTAAGAATGTCTCCCGGATAGTGCAATCCCAGATAAATACGGCTATAAGCGAACACTAACGGCCACAAAAACAAGAAACCCAAATATTTAAAATGGCGTTTTAAGACTAAGTATAAAAAGGTCGCAACAGCCATCGTATTGGCAGCATGACCGGAGAAAAAACTAAATGATTTTCTAGCCTGAACAACACGAATAAAAGTGTTGATTTCAGGGTTATTACAAGGACGTAAACGCTGAACGGTATTTTTAACCAGATTCGTAGTTTGATCGGTAAATGCAATTAAAACCGCTATAAAAAGAAGTACATACAAGGTTTGTTTTCCTCCTATTTTTTTATAAATCAGATAAAAAATAAGTAGGAAAAGAGGCGTCCAATTCAATTGATTGGTGATAATCAACCATAATTTATCGTAAGTTTCAGAACCTAAACCATTCAGATACACAAAGAGGTTGGTATCTAATTCTTGTATTTTTTCGAGCATTATCTTTGGCGTTTTACAGGTCCTGAGATAGAGTCAATATCTTCTTTTACTTTTTCGATCTCATTGGTTGTATCGCCAAGCAAATTAGTTGTATCTCCCAGTAAATTAGTTTTTGCATTATTGATTTCAGCATTGATATTTCCGGTGATATCCGTCAAAGATTTAGCGTCAAGACCATTGGCCTCTGCTCCTTTTTGAATTTCGCTTTTAATATCGTTTGTAGCATTTTTTAACTGCGCCATTGCTTTACCCATTGTACGTGCGATTTCAGGCACCTTATCTGAACCAAAAAGCATTAGTACTATAAACAGTATGAAAACTAATTCTCCTCCTCCTATACCAAACATATCTTTTATTTTTGTGTAGCTACAAAGATATTAAAATTTGTAGCCGCGAGTTTTAAAATTTACTTAAAAAGAATGTTTAAGCGTTATTTATTTTAACCGCAAGGTACGCAAAGAAAAAACGCAAGGTTCACAAAGTTTTATTATTGCTTTGCGAACCTTGCGTAAACCTTTTGCGGCCCTTGCGGTTAAATTTTTATTCTTAGTCAAACTTTGACTTCACTTCTACTTTTGGCCAGGAATTATTGGTTACATCAATATCAGCAGTCATTAATTTTGGATCTATTTGTATGCTTTTGATTGCTTTTTCTGTTGCATACACTTTTTTAGCCGTCTCGTTATTCTTTCTCCAGATTTGAGCCGGATATTGGAAATTTTGTTGTGTTCCATCCTCATAAGTAATCTCAACCAAAATTGGCATAATCATACCGCCCGGTTTGTTAAACTCAACTTCGTAGAAATATTTAGGCGATTTTAAACCTGCTTTTTCCTCTGCGGTAAAAGTCTGATCTACATAATCTGCCAATAACTTTACCTCTTCTACTTTTAATGCTTTTTTCTTAGAAGTATTCACTTCTGCATTATCACCAGCAACCAGATAAACAAATGGTCCTTTATCATATCCGAAACGTCCTTTTTTAACCTTTATGTCTTTGATATCTGCTGTTGGAGTATCAGAAACATAATATTGTTTTACGTCATTGATTCCGATATCTACAAAATCAGTTGAATAAAACCATCCTCTGAAAAACCAATCTAAATCAACGGCAGAAGCATCTTCCATTGTTCTGAAAAAATCTTCAGGAGTCGGGTGTTTGAATTTCCATCTGTTGGCGTATGTTTTAAAAGCATAGTCAAACAATTCTCTTCCCATTACTACTTCTCTTAAAATATTAAGTCCCGTAGCCGGTTTTCCGTAAGCGTTATTTCCAAATTGCTGAATCGTTTCAGAATTAGACATGATTGGCTCTAAAAACTTTTGATCTCCGCTCATGTAAGGAACAATATTTTTTGCAGGACCACGTCTTGATGGAAATTTAGAATCCAATTCCTGTTCTGCCATATACTCCATAAACGAATTTAAACCTTCATCCATCCAGCTCCACTGACGTTCATCTGAATTTACAATCATTGGAAAAAAGTTATGACCCACTTCGTGAATTACCACACCGATCATTCCGTTTTTAATTTCTTTACTTGTTACCCCGTTTTCATCAGGACGACCATAGTTCCAACAAATCATTGGATATTCCATTCCCTGATCTTCTGCCGAAACAGAAACTGCTTTTGGATAAGGATAATCAAAAGTATGAGAAGAATAACTTTTTAAAGTATGCGCAACAGTCATCGTAGAAGTTTCTCCCCAAAGCGGATTTGCTTCTTTCGGATACACTGATTCTGCCATTACCACTTTGTTATTTAATTGTACGGCCATCGCATCGTAAATGAATTTTCTTGACGAAGCAATTCCAAAATCACGTACATTTTTAGCACTGAATTTCCATGTTTTTTTCTTTTCAGAGAAACCTTTTTCAGCAGCTTCTGCTTCAGCCTGTGTTACAATTACAACCGGTTTGTCAAATGATTTTTGAGCTTGCTCGTAACGTTTCACTTGTTCTGCTGTGAAAACTTCACTTCTGTTCATTAATTCTCCCGTTGCGTCAATAACGTGATCAGCAGGAACGGTAATATTTACGTCAAAATTTCCGAAAGGCAACGCAAACTCTCCGCTACCCCAGAACTGCATATTTTGCCAGCCTTCTACGTCATTGTAAACGGCCATTCTTGGATAAAACTGAGCAATTACATATAATTTGTTTCCGTCTTTTTCAAATAATTCATAACCGGAACGACCTCCACCTTCTTTGCGATAGTTATTGATGTTGTACCACCATTTTATTGCCAATGAAATCTTCTCTCCCGGTTTTAGAGGTGTTGCCAAATTAATACGCATCATGGTTTCGTTGATCGTATAAGACATCGCATTTCCTTTAGCATCTTTAACCTGTTCGATGTTAAAACCACGCTCTAAATCTTTCTTTAAGTACTTGTTCGAAAAACCTTCAAGTGGTAATACCTGATTCATTTTTTCGCTTTCCGCCAAAGAAGTTTGTGTGTTTGCTTTAGCCTGGTTCTGGTCCAACTGAATCCACAGATACTCTAAAGTGTCCGGAGAGTTATTGGAATACGTAATAACTTCAGAACCCGTTAATTTTGATTTTTTATCATCTAATTCTACATCAATTTTGTAGTCTGCCTGTTGTTGATAATAAGCCGGCCCCGGTGCTCCCGAAGCGGTACGAAACATATTAGGTGTAGCCAATAAATCGTACATCTGGCTAAATTTGTTTGTATCGTATTTACCTTGCTGTTTTGGTACAACAGGTGCTGTTTTCTCCTGAGCTATCAACATAGCCGGAAAAAGCAATAATAACGAAAGTCTTTTCATAAGTGTTTTTGGTTTTCTTTGAGGCTGTGAAAATAGCAATTAATCTAATAATTACGCCCTATCAACTAATATTTTAACACTTCTCTCCTTGAGGATTCTGTAAAGAGAACGCTCTTTTTGGTTCCAAAGGCTGAAATATGTGTAATATTTTGCTGTTCAGAATTCCAATCCACTAAAATGGTATTCGAAATTTCGATGGTCTTAAATTTGTCAACGTCTTTTATTCGACAATAACAAACCAAGACATCTCCTGCTTCTACTTCTTTAGATAAAAAAGCAATTGGTTTGGACTGACCGTTTATTTTTATTGAAAAATGTTCCGTAAGATACTTTTTCAATAAATCAACATCAGCCTGAGTTTCCTTTTCTGTACCAACGAAGGTTTTTTTGTGGTACTTCTTCTCCAGACCATTATTTAAATCGTCAATAAAAATGCGCGATGTAATTTGAATCATCTTCTTTTCGGCCGCATAATTGACCTGAAAAACACCCACATAAAACTTATGGAAGGTAAAAGCTGAAAGGGATAAAAACAATATCCCGATTAAAGGATAAATTAATCTGTTTTTCATTTTTGATTCACTGCCGCTTTTTTAAACTCTTTATTTTTATTGACCATAAAATCCATCAGAATAAATTTGTCTTCTGGTTTTAGGTATTTTTTAGATTCACCGTCATTTGAACAGAACATTAAAAAAAGTTCTATTTCGTCCGGTTTTAATTCCAGTGTTTTACTGTAAAAATCAGGAGTAAAATTATCTTTAGCGTAGGCAACAAAAGCGATATCAGAAATCACATCGTCTTTTACATCGTCTTTTTTACGAAGAAGCTTTTTAACGTCTTTAAAAATACGAACAAAGTCAGTTCCATATTTTATAGTTTGATCAGAGTACATTGCGATATTTTTTGCGGTCGATTGTTTATCATCTACAAACTGCATGTCTACAAATTTCTGCGAACCTCCGTCAAGAGATTTCACTTTTAAATCCTTATGAACAATAACTTCTTTTAATTGATTATTTACCAAATCTAATTTTACCAGAAAAAGGATTTCAGCACAATCTTTCTCTGTCAAAACAACTTTTCTGGATTGAAATGCCAATCCTGAAAACAATAAAGTATCTTTAGGTTTTGCCAAAATATCAAACAATCCGCCAGAACCGATAAACGTTCTTACGTTTGCATTAACATTCATTACATAACCACTTTCAATGGCAAGAAAGTCATTTATTACCTGCCCGTGTAGCGGTTTTCTTGTATTGTTTTGCCCTAAAACGATTTGACAAAATAAGCATGCAATAAGTAGTCCTAATTTATTTTTCATTTTCTAGAATTATTAAGTATTTCCTCGCTAGTTCGGTTATCAAAAACATACTCAGTGTTTTGTTTTTTGTATCCAAAGATACAGCAAATTCGCCATCATCCACACAATATAATTGAAATCCTTTAATGTCTTCGGGTGAAATTTTTAATCTTTCCGTATAATAATTCTCATCAAACATATACTCCATCTTTCTGAAAAGCGCTTCTTTTTTCTCGACATTCACTTCTTTTTTCAACATGGTAGTCCGACCTGAAATTTTATTTAACAATTTATCTATCGAAGTAGATGTTGCTGTATATACTTTTCGCTCTGCAGGGGTGTATTTTTTCTGACCGTACGGGATAATTCCCAGATTCTCAGCAGTAAGATCTGCGTTTTCATTGACAACGACTTCTTTCAACTGAATTTCTTTGACTGTCATTTTTACAACAATTGAATTCAAACTCAGATCATCAGCTGTAATCCTGTGTTTAAGCGGCTCTAAATTAACAGACGAAAAAACCAGAACATCTCCTTCTTTAACCACAATCGCAAACATACCGTTTACATCTGAAACAGTAGCTTGCTGCGTCGTATTATTGATAATATTCACTCCTTCAATTGTTGTAGAACGCTCTACAACCTGCCCCGTGATTTCTTTTGAAACAGGAGCCTGTCCAAAAGTTATTCCGGTAATCAATAAAAGCAGTGCCAGTAAAATATTATTTGTTTTCAATCGCAAGTATTTCTTTGTATTTTACAGCCAGTTCTCCCAGTAGGAATTCAGTAGCTGTCTTATTATCAGAGTTCAAAATAACGGTAAATTTATCATTATCTACCGCATAATATTCAAATCCTTTTACGTATTCAGCAGGGATTTTCAGTCTGTTCACAAAATGATCCATACTAAACATTTTTTCCAAAAGCTTCATAAAAAGTTCTTTTTTCTCTACTGCAACCTCTTTTTTCAACATGGCTGTTCGACCCGATAAAAAATTAAACAACGGATCTGCCGAAACTGATCCGCCTGCCATTAATCCTGCATTTGCAGTAGGATTTAAAGCTGTTGCGGTATGTAATTTCCGCTCTGCTTGTGTATATTTTTTCTGATCGCCAGGAATAATCCCTAAAGAAACAGCATTAATTCCGCTATAATTCCGCACAATAACTTCCTGTAAATGATGCATTACCATATTTAATCGTACTGCAAAATTGAGATCGGAAAAATTTTCAGTGGTTAACAGAACCCTGCTTTCTTTAAATTGTATGGAAGAAAAAACGAGGGTATCTCCAGCTTTAGCCATAATAGAAAAAGCACCGTCCCCACTCGTTGTAGCCATAACTTCTGTTTGAGCGTTTACCACATAAACCCCTTCCAAATCATTGGTATTGGAGGCTATTTTTCCATTAATAGCTGTACGCTCCTGACTTTGCCCCCACACCGACTGGCTCAAAACAATAATCAAAACACATAAAAACTTATCGCTCAAAATATAAAGATTAAAATTATTC
The DNA here is from genome assembly GCF_001027725.1 of Flavobacterium sp. ABG. Taxonomy (NCBI): domain Bacteria; kingdom Pseudomonadati; phylum Bacteroidota; class Flavobacteriia; order Flavobacteriales; family Flavobacteriaceae; genus Flavobacterium; species Flavobacterium sp. ABG. The sequence goes on along the minus strand of NZ_LEKS01000017.1, from coordinate 53,918 downwards.
TTAAAAATGTAAAAATATCTTAATGTCTTCTAAATTTAATACTAACGGCTTGGTAAAAATATGTTAATTAAACTGCGGATTTCCAGAATCGAAAAGGAGTTTTTAATATCTTTAACGGAATCAATTTGAGTCCATATTTTTATGAAAAGCATTATCATTGCCAGCACTTCTACCTTACACGAAGGCAGCTATTTAGCGTATTTATTACCTACATTACAACAACATTTCAAAGATTGCAAAAGCATTTTATTTATTCCATTTGCAAGACCGGGCGGAATCACGCACGACGAATATACCGAAAAAGTAACACAGGCATTTGCAACAATTAATATTACTGTAAAAGGAATTCATACCTGTGAAGATGCAGCAGCTGCTATAAAAAATGCAGAAGGTATTTTTACAGGAGGCGGAAACACTTTTTTGTTAGTTACACAATTGTACCAACATAACATCATGCAAATCCTTTCTGAAACTGTAAAAAACGGAACGCCTTATTTAGGAACCAGTGCAGGAAGCAACATTTGCGGTCTGTCGATGCAGACAACGAACGACATGCCTATCATCTACCCTCCAAGTTTTCAGACTTTAGGATTAATTCCTTTTAACCTGAACCCACATTATTTAGACCCTCAAATCAACTCGACACATATGGGAGAAACCCGCGAAACGAGAATTAAAGAATTCCACGCTTTTAACTCTATACCGGTTTTAGGTTTAAGAGAAGGAAGCTGGCTGGAAGTAAAAGGAAATAAAATCACTTTAAAAGGAGCTTTATCTGCTCGCTTATTTTTAAAAGATCAAAATCCGGAGGAATTAGAAACTGAAACAGACTTAAGCCATCTGAATTAAAAACAAAAAAACCGAAACATTTTATGTTTCGGTTTTTTAAAGAGCGAAAGACGAGGCTCGAACTCGCGACAACCAGCTTGGAAGGCTGGAGCTCTACCAACTGAGCTACTTTCGCATTAACAGGGTGCAAATATAAATAATTAAATCAATTAAAAAAATAAAAATCAAAAATTATTTAGCTTTGTTAAAAAAACCGAAATGATTAAATTCCGGTTTTTTTAGAGCGAAAGACGAGGCTCGAACTCGCGACAACCAGCTTGGAAGGCTGGAGCTCTACCAACTGAGCTACTTTCGCATTACTGTGGTGCAAAGATAGAGAATAATTCAAGTTCAAAACAAGCTTTTTCGCAAAAAAAATCAATAAAAATCAACAATAATTTATAACTTATTTAAAGTTAAAAAGTTACACATCCAATTATTTTTCAAAATTATGAATCTTATTAAAGAAATACCATCAAAAGAAACCTATATCGTCCGTCAACCCGTTTTAAGAAAAGGGAAACCTATAGAAAGTTGTGTCTTTGATGGAGACGATTTAGAGACAACACACCATTTTGGCTTGTTCACAGACGAAAGTTTAGTAGGAATTATTTCCTTATTCACAAAAATCAACACTACCTTTGCCGAAAAAAACCAAGCACAAATTCGTGGGATGGCCGTTTTAGACACTCATCAGAAAAAAGGAATCGGTGAAGCTTTGGTAAAACACTGCGAAGCCTATTGCGTTGAAAATCAAGTTAATTTAATTTGGTTTAATGCAAGAACAGCCGCTGTTGGGTTTTACAAAAAAATGAACTATCAAACTGAAGGAGAAGCGTTTGAGATCACAGATGTCGGGGAACACTATTTAATGTATAAACCATTATAAAATGAACAAATTTTACTTTTTATTAGTACTATGCATACTGTTTAGCTGCAAAAAGGAAACTCTAAAAGTTCCGATAAAAAAAGCCGTTCGACCTCCTGCGCTTATACTTACTGACGAAAGAAAAGTACAAATTGACACTGCACTCCTTAATACTTTCAAAAGCGAAACGCTTATACAATTTTATCTTTCCTCAGAGAACAAAACAGTCTGGGGAAATTTAAAAAAGAGAACTTACGTTTTATCCTTATTAAAAAAATCGAATGAACTAGGCTTAAATCCAGACGATTACAAAATAAAAGCATTAGAAAAATTCGAAAAAAAGATAAGCTCTTTAAGCGATACGGACTTAGCCAATTACGACACCTTACTCACTTATAATTTCGAATTGTATTTAACTCATTTGTACAAAGGAAAATTAGATCCTAAAAAACTATATGTCGATTGGGATTTAGAAGAAAAGACATTTGACGTCAATACTGCTCTTGTAAAAGCTTTCAACAAAGACAAATTAGACAGCTTAGCCGAAAATTGTCAGTCAAAATCATATACCTATAAACAGCTATTAGCAGCACTTAAAATCATCGATACCTATCCCGATGATAGTGACATTAAAAAAATAGAATCTCCTGATAAAACAAAAATCACATTAAATGATACCAGTAGTGCCTTAATAAATATTAAAAAAAGGCTTTTGTTCTGGAAAGACATGTCGGGAAGAAAAGATAGCCTGACCGAAATTTACGATCAAAAAACATTCGAGTCTGTTAAAAAATTTCAGGAAAGACATGGTTTAGCCGCAGATGGGGTTATTGGCGTAGGAACCATAAGCGCTTTGAACTTTTCTAAAAACAAAAGAAAGGAACAAATTATTGCCAATTTGGAACGATGGAGATGGTATACTAATGAACTAGCAGAAAACTATTTTATCATCAACATTCCAAATTACAGTTTAAATGTGGTTGAAAAACAGGACACCACTTTGGTTCGAAATATTGTCGTAGGAACCAGTAAGAGAAAAACACCAATTATAACATCGAAACTCAGAACGATTGTTTTTAACCCGACATGGACTGTTCCTCCTACTATTCTTAAGGAAGATGTTGTTCCGGAAATGAAACGCAATCGAAATTACCTCAGCAAAAAAAACATTACAATATATGACAGTGCCGGAAATGCGGTAGAACCTGCTGCATGGAACGAAAACAATCCGGGAAAATACCGCTACGTACAAAGTCCCGGTTATAACAACTCCTTGGGTGTCATGAAAATTTTATTTCCAAATCATCATAGCGTGTACTTACACGATACGAATCATCGCAATTATTTTGGAAGAAACAATCGTTCGTTAAGTTCAGGCTGCGTTCGTATAGAGAATCCATTGGAATTGGCAGAACATGTTTTAGATTCTTCCGACGTTTCTGTAAGCTGGCCGAAAGAAAAAATTGACTCTATTATTGAGACTAAGAAAACAATCAGTGTTAAGATCAGAAAAAAATATGCTTTATATCAGTGGTATTGGACCGCATGGAGCAAAAAAAATCAGCTCATTTTCAGAGCTGATATTTATAATTTAGATTCGGATTTGTATAGTAAGTTACGAGATTAACTTCTCTTCTGCCGAGAATCCTCTTGACGGATGATAAATATACAAACACGATTTATCTTTTATAACCTGAATAATTTCATTTGTCAATTCAACCGGAAGAGCGGGACAGCCCTGGCTTCTTCCTAATCTTTTATTGTTTCTGATGAACGATTCTGAAACATAATCGGCACCATGAACCACAACTCCCCTTTCGCGGGCATTGTCATTAACTCCTCTTTCCAAGCCGTCCAGACGTAAGGAAGCTCCGTGTTTTCCTTGGTAAATTTCGCCTGTGGCATAAAACCCTAAACTACTTTTGAAGGATGAGTTTGAGTTTGAAAATGCTGATGCAAATTCTTCACCCGTATTCCTGCCATGCGCTACCAACGATTGAAATAGAATAGTATTAGTTCCCATATCAATCACCCAAAGGCGTTTGACGTTGGATGACAGACTAAAATCAATTAAAGTCAAAATGTCTTTCTGAACAACACCTCTTTCTTTGAGTAAGTAAAACCCTTTTAAAGCTTCAGAAAAAGTCCTGAGTTCCGGTAACGAAAAATTGTTTGAATTTAAGGCGTGGTATACACTTTCAATTTTAGCATCAACCGTCAGTTTTTCAACTTTGGCAATACTTTTTATTGTTACCTTTTTTAGTTCTGTTGTGTTTTTAGAATCTCTACCAAAAGACAAAAGTAAAAACACCAGTAATGGATAAATTTTGTAAATCATTGAATTTCTTTAGGTTAATAAAAAATTTGGGCATCGCAAATGTATAAAAAAAACCTAGCCAGCAAAATAAAACAATGTTAATCAAGGTCTTTTTGTTTAAATTTTAACAATTCTAAAGGAAAAAATTAGCATAACGGACTAAAAAAATTAATTTTACAAAGAATTTACTGGTAAAAAACTTTTTTTTCGATTCGGTAGTTAAAAAGCACGCTTTTTTCGCACCATTTGACTCAAAACTGCCACAATAACAAAAAAATTCCGTCTTTACATAAATCAATTATCACATTTACTCTCTATATAGGTTCCATGAAAAATTTAGTTTTTTTTACCCTTCTTCTCTCCTCTTTTTGGGCTTACAGCCAAAAGAAAACTTTGCAGGCACAGCAAATTTCGCAAGGTATTTCTATTGACGGAAAACTGGATGAACTAGCCTGGGAAACGGCAACCGTTGCTTCCGATTTTATCATGTTTGAACCGGATAACGGAAAACCAATTCCCGACACAAAAAAAACCGAAATCAAAGTGCTGTACAATAACGACGCTCTTTATATAGGTGCCATTATGCACGACGACGAACCCAATAAAATACTAAAAGAGATTTCTCAAAGAGATGATTTTGGAACAGCCGATCTTTTTGGTGTTTTTATAAATGGTTTTAATGACGGTCAGCAGAACTTCGAATTTTTTGTATCCGCTGCGGATGTACAGGCAGATTGCATAATGACGGATGCAAATGGGGAAGATTATTCCTGGGACGCGATCTGGATTAGTAAAGCCGTGCTGACCGATAAAGGATGGGTAGTAGAAATGAAGATTCCCTACGCTGCCTTACGTTTTTCAGAAGGAAAGAAACAGACTTGGGGAATTAACTTTTTCAGAGAAATCAAACGCGAGCGAAAAAAATACACCTGGACTTTAATCAATACTAAAATAGGTACTTTCACACAACAAAATGGTAATCTGGAAGGAATTGAAAACATTAAACCTCCTACCCGATTGTTCTTCATGCCTTATGCTTCCTACTACTTAAATGCTGCCGGAAATCAACAAACGTACGGTACAATGAAAGGCGGAATGGATATTAAGTACGGTATAAACGATGCTTTTACACTTGACGCTATTTTGGTCCCCGATTTCGGACAGGCAAAATACGATGATCAGATTTTGAATTTAGGGCCATTTGAACAACAATTTAATGAAAACAGAGCCTTTTTTACCGAAGGAACAGATCTTTTTAATAAAGGAGAGTTGTTTTATTCGAGAAGAATTGGAGGCAAACCTACTATTGAACCGGATCTGGAGGATAATGAAAAGATAATTGAGGATCCTCAGAATGTAAATCTGATCAATGCCCTGAAAATTTCGGGACGAACCAAAAAAGGTCTTGGTATTGGAATTTTAAATGCTGTGACAGAAAAAACATTTGCCACTATAAAGGATACCCTCACAGGAGAAACCAGACGTGTAATTGCTGAGCCGTTAATGAACTACAATGTTCTGGTTTTAGACCAACGTTTTCGTAAAAACTCATCTGTAACCTTCATTAATACAAATGTGACCCGAAATGGTCATTTCAGAGACTCCAATGTTTCGGCTTTGGTTTGGGATTTAAACACTAAAGCCAATACTTATAACTTATCGGGAAATTTCAAATACAGTACCGTCCATGATACAGAAGATAAAAACGGAATATACGCCAACATTGGCTTTGCAGAAACCAGCGGAAACTATCGTTATAGCATAGGCTCCGATTTTGTATCTAAAGATTACGATCCTAATGATTTAGGAATTAATTTCTACACCAATTATTACAACTTTTTCGGAAATGCCAATTACAGAATCCTGAACCCTACCAAACTCTTTAATGCTTTTAAAGTCAACCTTAACACCTATACTGAATTCAACAAGGATTCCGGAAAAATTCAGGAGAGCAATATTGCCGTAAATACAAATGTAACTACCATAAAAAACAATTATTACGGTTTTGGTATTTCTTTATACCCTTTTGAATCCTACGATTATTATGAACCGAGAGCAACCAACAGATATGTCGCTCTCCCAAGAAGATTTGAATCGTGGGCAAGTGTTTCGACCAATTACAATTATAAATTTGCGCTGGATTTCAATCCTACCATTGCCATTATGGATGAACCAGGACGTATAAATTACGGTTTCGATATTGGTCCGAGATACCGTTTTAGTGACAAACTGTTATTAAATTATACTTTTAGCTTCCTTAGAAGAAACAACAACAAAGGATACATTGACAGTTTTGATCAGGACAACAATCAGGACACTCCAAAGGATATCGTTTTTGCCAATAGAACTGTAATCACTTACTCTAATACACTAGGCGGAAAATATGCCCTAAACAGCACCATGACCATCAATCTCGCCGTTCGTCAATATTGGTCGTTTGCAGAGAACAAAGAAATACTTCAACTAGAATCTAACGGAACTTTAACTCCTTATCCGGAATACACTAAAAACAAAAATTCCAGTTTTTATTCCTGGAATGCCGATTTATCGTACTCCTGGTGGTTTGCGCCTGGAAGTCAGCTTTCTGTTTTATATAGAAACAATGCTTCTAATTTTGAGCGTGTTATTGATAAAGATTACGGATCTAATGTAACCAACCTGTTGAACAATGAGACTCTAAAACACATTTTTTCTGTAAGTGTCAAATATTTCATAGACTACAATGCCGTCAAAAACAGGCTTAAAAACGGAGTCTAGTCTGAATTAATTTTAAAAAATAAAGGCTTCTATAATTAAATTAGTATTTTTCAATACGGTTCATTTTATTAACTGTAATTGTAACAATGCTTCCTTGCTCCTTTTAGAAATGGTTTATCTTTGTAGAAAACAAAAAATGATGAACAAGAAAGTTATACTAATGATTTTAGACGGATGGGGAAAATCTCCTGATCCTAAAGTTTCTGCAATAGACAATGCAAATGTTCCTTTTATAAACAGTCTTTACCAAAACTACCCAAGCGCCCAACTTAGAACCGATGGCTTAAACGTTGGTCTACCGGAAGGTCAGATGGGAAATAGCGAAGTCGGTCACATGAATCTTGGTGCAGGACGAATTGTATACCAGGATTTAGCCAAAATAAATCTGGCAGTAGCACATCAAACACTTGCCAAAGAACAAGTGCTTATTGATGCCTTTACTTATGCCAAAGAAAACAACAAAAAAGTACACTTTTTAGGATTAGTTTCTGATGGTGGTGTACACTCTCACACGTCTCATTTACGCGGATTGATTGATGCTTCTCAGGAATATGGTTTGCAAAATGTTTTCATCCATGCTTTTACAGACGGCCGTGATGTGGATCCTAAATCGGGAGCAAAATACATTCATGATTTAGAAGATCATATTAAAGATACTCCTGTAAAAATTGCGTCTATCATAGGTCGTTATTACGCAATGGACCGTGACAAACGTTGGGAACGTGTCAAATTAGCTTATGATTTACTTGTAAATGCACAGGGAACACACTCTCAAAATGCGGTTGCAAGTGTGCTTGACAGTTACGCCAACAACATAACCGATGAATTTATCGAACCAATCGTATTAGTTGACGAACAACAAAAACCATTGGCAACTATCGCTGATGATGATGTGGTGATTTTCTTTAATTTCAGAACAGACAGGGGTCGTGAACTTACAGAAGCGCTTTCGCAGCAAGACTTTCACGAGCAAAACATGCACAAGCTGAACCTCTATTATGTTACGCTTACCAACTACGACGAAACGTATCAAAACGTAAAAGTGGTTTACAATAAAGACAACATCACTGAAACTCTTGGTGAAGTTTTAGAAAAAGCCGGTAAAAAACAGATTCGTATTGCCGAAACGGAAAAGTACCCACACGTTACTTTTTTCTTTTCAGGTGGAAGAGAAACTCCTTTTGAAGGAGAATCCAGAATTTTAAGAAACTCTCCAAAAGTAGCTACTTACGACCTTCAACCGGAAATGAGTGCTTACGAACTGAAAGACGCTCTTGTTCCGGAATTAAACAAAGGCGAAGTTGATTTTGTATGTCTTAATTTTGCCAATGGTGACATGGTAGGACATACCGGAATCATGAGTGCTGCAATTCTGGCTTGTGAGGCCGTTGATGCCTGTGTAAAAGGGGTTATCGAAGCGGCTTTGGCAAATGATTATACTACCATTGTAATTGCCGACCACGGAAATTGCGAAACAATGATCAATCCTGACGGAAGCCCAAATACAGCCCACACCACAAACCCGGTGCCTATTATCCTGGTTGACAAAGAACTGAAAAACATTAATGATGGTGTTTTAGGAGATATTGCACCAACAATCTTAGAGCTAATGGGAGTTCAGCAACCGGCAGCTATGACTTGTCATTCGTTATTGTAATAGATGCTTTTTTTTAAAACATGAAGTTTATTTTTATATGCTCTGTGTTTGGTTTACCATATAAGTGATGTAAGTTCATTTTACTGGGGAGCTTAAAAAAGGAGTGGTCTTTAAACATAAAAAAAGGAGTAAAAATCTAATGATTTTTTACTCCTTTTTACATTTTATAATGTTCATAAAATCTCGCGAAGTCGCAGAGTCGCAAAGTTAAAAAATCAAAACAAAAACTTAGCGACTCTGCGACTTTGCGAGAAATGTTTTTTTTTTACCCAACAACATTACAGCAAAAACAAAAAAAAGAAACCTTTTCAACACCCCCAGTAAAATGAACTTACATCACTTATATGGTTTAAAAAAAAATCACATAACACTATACTGATACACCCACTCCACAGCGTAAATGACTAAACCGATCAACCCACCAACCAATGTCCCATTGATTCTGATGTACTGAAGATCTTTTCCGATTTCTAATTCCAGTTTTTCTGAAACCTCTTTACCGTCCCAGCTTTTTACCGTCGAGGATATTAAATCTCCGATTACTTTTTTATTATTCAAAAGCACCGTCAGCAAATCATTCTTGATAAAATTATTGATCTTATCAATCATCACTGCATCTTCTTTAAGTCCATTTCCGAAACTCTGAACGAGACTTGCGATATTGTTTTTTATCGATGATTCATTTCCTTTCTCTAAGTCATTTGTGATCGATAGTTTTATCTCGTCCCAAATTCCATTAATATAATCCTGAACTTCTTTTTTTCCTGCAAAATCAAGAATCATCGTATTGATTTTGACTCTCATCTCTTCTGAATTTTTAACCTTATCCAGAAAATCATAAACATATTCGTCTATTTTAATCCTAATGGCACTTCCGGGATGTTTGGCTTCGTTTAAAAAATCCTGTAATCCATTAAAAACCCCTTCCGAAATACTTTTATCCGCCAAACCGAAACTCAGAAAAGGAGTCGATGCTTTTACTTTTTTCCGAATTAAATCTTTATTATTGCTCAATTCTGCGCTCATGAGCGTTAAAAGATTCGTCAGCAATTGGTCTTTTACATTCCCTTTCTGCAAAGGCTCTAAGGCCAGAGCAACCCAATCTCCAAAATTGATTCCGGCTAGTTTTGCTGCAAATTGAACCTGAATAAATCTTTTTATGTCTTCGTCTTTTATCGCCTTTAAAATACCCGGAATTACATTTACCGCTACCAAATCGGCAATTTTAGCTGCATTGGCTTCTTGCGACAACCAGTCGGAAGCTTTTTCCGCAAAATTGAATTCTGCTAACTTGATTTCTAATTTCTCTCGATTCAGGAATTCTTCCGAAACAAAATTGCCCAGATTCTCTCCGATCTCATTTTTTTTGGTTGAAATAATCGCCGTATGCCAAATCGGAATCCCTAGCGGGTGCCGAAACAAAGCCACAACCGCAAACCAATCGGCAATTCCGCCAACCATTGCCGCTTCACTAAAAGCTTGCAACATCGGAATCTTAAAATAAACCGCCACTACAAACAAAAACACTGCCACTCCTAAAAGTGCCAAAGCATTCCTCTTCATGCGTTTCAGCGCCTTTTCTTTTACTCTATTTTCTTGATTTACAACTGACTCCATAACAGCTAAAATGTTTGATACGCTAATTTAAGCTTTTTTATCCAAACTTAATTCAGAGGAATATTCTGTTGTTTTTTACTCTTGCATCAAATTGAAAGTCAACAAACAAAGGCTATGACAGCGATTTAATTGATTAAATAAAAGTTAAAGTTTCATAATTAAAAGTATTACTATTATCTTTGCGTAAAATAATATCGAATTATGAATGCAATATTTTCAAATATAAAAATTCAGGTTAACGAAAAATTATATGTAAAAGATCCGGAAACCTCTGATTTAGGGAAGAAGATTGTGGGAAACAGTATTCTTTTAATTGATCAGATCGGTATCGAGCATTTTACTTTCAAGAAATTGGGAGAACAAATTGGTTCAAATGAAAGTTCGATTTATCGCTACTTTGAAAACAAACACAAACTGGTTGTGTATTTATCGTCCTGGTATTGGGGATGGATGGAATACAAATTGGTTTTTGCCACCAACAACATCACCAATCCAACCGAAAGACTGCACAAAGCAATTACCATTGTAACGGAAAAAATCACAAATAATCCTGTCACTACTCATATTGACGAGGCTATTTTGAACAAAATTATAATTTCAGAATTCACCAAAACCATTTACACCAAAGAGGTTGATGAGGATAACAAAGAAGGTTTCTTTCTAGTTTACAAAAGAGTTATTAATCGAATCATTAGCATCGTGCAGGAAGTAAATCCCAATTATCCTTTTGCCAAAAGTTTAGTTTCAAGCATCGTTGAAGGAAGTCTGCATCAGCATTTTTTAAACGAACATTTAAAGACGATAACAGACTGTAATGAACCAATAACAGTAACTTCCTTTTATCTGGATTTAGTAGACCGAATTCTTTCAAAATAAAAAATAAATCATAATACCAATTTATTTATGACACCCTTAAAAAGATTTTACAACTTACTCGCATTAGACAAAAAAGACATTGTACAAATTTTTTTCTATGCCATTTTCGCAGGACTTATCAGTTTGTCGCTGCCGTTAGGTATTCAAGCCATTATTAACTTTATACAATCGGGTCGCGTTAGTGCTTCGTGGATTGTTTTGATTCTTTTGGTAGTAGTTGGAGTTGCTCTGGTTGGAATTCTGTCTCTTATGCAGCTTAGAATCACCGAAAATTTACAGCAAAAAATATTTGTTCGCTCTTCTTTTGAGTTTGCAACGCGTTTGCCTAAAATAAAATTTGAAGCGCTTTACGCCAACTATCCGCCGGAATTGGCGAATCGCTTTTTTGATACTTTAACCATTCAAAAAGGAACTTCAAAATTATTGATCGATTTCTCGGCTGCTTTATTACAAATTGCTTTCGGGATCATTCTGCTTTCACTGTACCATCCGTTCTTTATCATATTTGGTATCTTACTGTTCTTTTTATTGTTTTTCATCTTTAAATTTTCGTACCGCACGGGTTTAGAGACCAGTTTGAAAGAATCAAAATTCAAATACAAAGTAGCCAGCTGGTTGCAGGAAATTGCGCGTAATAATTTTAGTTTCAGAAATGAATTGAACTATGAATATGCGCTACACAAAAATGACAACTTGGTTAATGATTATCTGACTTACAGAGAAAAGCATTTCAACATTATTAAAAGACAGTTCATACAATTAATCATTTTCAAAATATTAATTACAGCCAGTTTATTAATCATTGGTGGTTATCTGGTATTGTCGCAAGAAATGAATATCGGACAGTTTGTGGCAGCAGAAATTATCATTTTATTGGTAATCACTTCTGTTGAAAAAATTATAATTGGTCTGGAAACTTTCTACGACGTTTTGACTTCTGTTGAGAAAATCGGCCAGGTAACCGATATGGGTCTTGAAGAAGACAGTAGCGGTTCTTACGACAACTGTTATACCAATATCAGTCTTGAAACTGAAAATCTAACCTTTAAATTTCCGGACACTAAACAAAATACGTTGCGCACCATCAGCCTGAAAATTGAACAGGGCGAGCATATTTTTGTCGACGGAAAAAATGGTTCGGGGAAAACGACTTTGATTCGCATACTTTCAGGATTGTTGCAGCCTACTACCGGTTCGTTTTACATTAATGATGATACTTTCAAAAAAATAAATTTAAAACAATACCGCTCTCAGATTGGCAGTATCATTTACGGAGAAACGCTTTTTGAAGGCAGTATTTTAGACAATATTACGTTTAAAGATCCTTCCATTACACAGGAAGATTTAAAATGGGCGATCAATGGCGTACAGCTTACCAATTATATAAAATCGCTTCCGAAAAGTTTAGACACCTTGATTTTTCCGGAAGGAAAGCAATTATCGTCTTCAAATATTCAAAAAATATTACTGGCCAGAAGTATCATCCATAAACCAAAAGTACTTTTCTACGAAGACCCAACGGACACTATGGATGAAAATGTAGCCAACGAAATTATAGATTTCATTACTGCGAAAGAACATTCCTGGACGATCATCGTTTCGTCCAAAAACCCGTATTGGAAAACCAAAAGCAATCGTGTGATTACGATGCAGGACGGTAAAATAGTACAAGATTCTAAAAATTAAAAAGATGCTACATATTTCAGACAACACTAAATCGGATCAGTCTTTAGCGCGTTTCAAAACGATACAGACGCTAACAAATAAAAAGCACTATAAAATTTTGAACAAAATTATAATAGGCATTTCTATTTTGGGCTTTGGGCTTCTTTTTTTACCGTGGACTCAAAACATTTCGGGTACGGGAGCCGTAACCACATTAAAACCAAATCAACGTCCGCAATCGATACAAAGTGTGATTTCGGGAAGAATTGAAAAGTGGTATGTACAGGAAGGTGATTTTGTAAAAAAAGGAGATACCATTTTATACATTTCAGAGATCAAAGAAGATTATATGGACCCGAATTTGGTTAGCAACACCAAAAATCAGGTGGACGCCAAAAAACAAGCTGTGCAATCTTACGAATCTAAAGTAGCAAGTCTAAGCAATCAATTGAGAGCCATTGAATCTGAGAAAAAATTAAAACTGGAACAGGCACAAAATAAAATCAAACAAGCACGCTTAAAAATTAAAAGTGACAGTATTGATTTGATTGCCGTAAACACACAACTCAAAATTGCCAATACGCAATACAACCGTTCTTTGCAATTAAACAAAGAAGGTTTAAAACCAATGACCGATGTCGAGGAAAAACGTTTAAAATTACAAGACGCCGAAGCCAAAATCATCAATCAGGAAAACAAATTATTGAGCAGCAAAAACGATTTCATCAACTCAAAAGTAGAGATCAATCGTATCATTGCGGAATATTCTGAAAAAGTAGCCAAATCTGAAAGTGATCAATTTACCGCCAAAAGCAGTCAATACGATGCATCTGCACAGGTAAACAAACTCGAGAATCAATATGCCAATTATAGTATCCGTAACAATATGTATTATATCAGAGCGGCACAAAGCGGCTACATTAACAGGGCTTTGCAATCGGGAATTGGTGAAACGATAAAAGAAGGAACTGCCATCGCAACCATCATGCCTTCTGCTTATGATATTGCAGTAGAAACCTATGTTAACCCGGTTGATTTGCCTTTAATTCGCAAGGGAGAAAAAGTCAGAGTCTGGTTTGACGGATGGCCAACAATTGTCTTCTCGGGATGGCCAAATGCTTCGTATGGTACTTTTGGTGGTAAGATTGTAGCGGTCGAAAATTTTATCAGCGATAATGGAAAATACAGAATTTTAATTGCACCGGATCCGAACGAACCGAAATGGCCGGCACAATTGAGTATTGGTTCAGGAGCACAAACATTGGCCCTACTAGACACTGTTCCTATGTGGTTTGAAATATGGAGAACCTTAAACGGATTCCCGCCAAATTATTATAAAAAAGACGCAAAACCAACTAAAGAAAAGAAATAATGAAACGACTTTTCTATCTATTATTATTTTTTTCCATTATTACAAATGGACAGGAAACCATCTCAAAAGAGTTGAGTTATAATGAGTTTTTGGGATATGTCAAAAAATACCATCCATTGGTTAAAAATGCACAACTTGAACTTAATAAAGCCCAAGCAGAACTGATGATGGCACGCGGTAGTTTTGATCCGAAAATTGACGTTGACTATTCTAAAAAGCAATTCAAAGACAAAGAATACTACTCGCTTTTAAACAGTAGTTTTAAAATTCCGACCTGGTATGGGGTTGAAATCAAAGCGGGTTTTGACAACAACGAAGGCTATTATCTGAATCCCGAAAACACCACTCCAAATCAAGGTTTGACTTCTTTAGGAATCAGCGTTCCATTGGGGCAAGGTTTGTGGATCAATAAAAGAATGGCGGATTTACGCAAAGCGAAAATGCAAATAGAATTAAGCAAATCTGAGGTAAAACTGGAAGCTATTACGGTTTTGTATGATGCGTCATTAGCATATTTCAACTGGAAAAAAAACTACGAAGAAGTAAAACTATACGAAAGCTACAGCACGAATGCCAAAAAACGAAACAGCGGAATTCAATCTTTGATTCAACAAGGAGACAAACCCGCCATTGATAGTGTTGAGGCCGGAATTGCAGTAAAAAACAGACTTTTGAGCTTAGAAGATTCCAGACTTAAACTGGCCAAAGCAAAACTGGAACTATCCAATTACTTATGGCTGGACAATGCCGTTCCAATGGAAATTTCAGACAGTTTAATTCCGGAAGCACAACTCGAAAACACCATTCAGGAAACTTTGCAAACTAATAATTTAACGACAGACGGTTTTTCGATTGAAAACCATCCGAAAATAAATGCTTTACAACGCAAAATTGACATTTTGAATGTAGAACGAAAATTGAATGCCAACGAACTACTTCCAAAAATAGACGTGGGGTATTCTTATTTGTCACAACCCAAATATTTTAATGATTTTCAAACGGATGATTATAAAATTGGATTGGATTTTTCATTCCCTTTGTTTTTGAGAAAAGAACGCGGAAAATTAAAACTGACTAAATACAAAATTCAGGAAACGGAATATATTTTAGATGTAGAAAAAATGCAGCTTTCGAATAAAATTCAGGCGCAGAACACAGAAATCCTGTCTCTTTCTAAACAGCTAAAATTAATTAAGGACTTGTCAAAAGACAATCAGACCATGTTGCAGTCGGAAGAACGTTTGTTTTCATTTGGGGAAAGTTCTTTGTTTTTAATCAACACTCGCGAGAACAATTTGATCAGCGCACAACTGGCTCAGATCAATTTGGCGAATCGTTTTTACGTTTCTAACTCCGAACTTTTTAAAATTATGGCAAATCCAAATTAGATTATATTAAAAATTGTACTTTTGCGAACTGAAAATCCGAAATTATGATTATTGTAAAATCACGTGAAGAAATCGAATTAATGCGCGAAAGTGCTTTAATCGTATCTAAAACATTAGGAATGATTGCTTCTGAAATTAAAGAAGGAGTTACCACTTTATATCTTGACAAGTTAGCCGAAGAGTTCATTCGTGATCACGGTGCGACACCAAGTTTCTTAGGTTTATATGATTTCCCGAACTCGCTTTGTATGAGTCCGAATGCACAGGTTGTACACGGAATCCCTAATAATACGCCACTGAAAAACGGTGATGTTATTTCTGTAGATTGTGGTGCTTTTAAAAATGGATATCACGGAGATCACGCTTACAGTTTTGAAATTGGAGAAGTGGCTCCCGAGGTTAAAAAACTTCTGAGAATCACCAAAGAATCTCTTTATGTAGGGATCAGAGAATTTAAAGCCGGAAATCGCGTGGAAGATGTTGGAAATGCGATTCAAAAATATACAGAAGCTCATGGTTACGGTGTAGTTCGTGAATTGGTAGGTCATGGTTTAGGGCAAAAAATGCACGAAGAACCGGAAATGCCAAACTACGGAAAACGTGGTCGTGGAAAACTTTTTGTAGAAGGAATGGTCGTTGCCATCGAACCGATGATCAATCTGGGAACACGAAACATCAAACAACTAAAAGACGGCTGGACAATCCTTACTGCCGACGGAAAAGCAAGTGCCCACTTCGAGCACGACGTAGCTTTAATCGACGGCAAACCGGAAATCTTATCTACTTTCGCTTATATCTACAAAGCATTAGGCATTGAGAGTAATGAAGAAGATGAGTTTAGACAGGTGCCTTTAGTGATATAACACGAATTTCACTGAATAAATACTAGTGGTTTGCTTCTATGATGATGTACAAGAATTGTCTTAACACGAATTTCACTGATTTACACAGATTACTGGTTGGTCTAAATTTCACTGAATGAATGAATGAATGAATGAATGAATGAATGAATGAATGAAATGGATTATGAGTGAATTATATTTAAGTGAAGAGTCTTATAAAATTATTGGAATTTGTATGGAAGTCCATAAAATTCTGGGAAAAGGACACAGTGAAAAAGTTTATGGAGATGCTTTGGAATATGAATTTCAGAAAAATGAAATTCCATATAATAGAGAACTGAGATACAGCATTGCTTATAAAGACATCGTATTGCCAAGTTATTATTTTGCAGATTTTGTTGTTTTCGATGAAATTATTTTAGAACTAAAAGCAATTACAACATTATCAACAAGCGAAATTAAACAAACATTAAATTATCTGGCTGCATCAAAAAATAAATTGGGTTTACTGATTAATTTTGGAGAAGACAGCCTTAAATACAAAAGAATAATACTATAACCCATATCAAAGGTTCGTGAAATTTCACCACAACATTAATCCGTGTTAATCAGTGAAATTCGTGTTCAAATTTATTTAACCGTGAAGAAACTTTTTAAACTAGTCCTAAATACTATTCCAAGACCTTTATTAATTCGTTTGAGTTATGTAGCACGTCCGATTTTAGCGCTTTCCTTAAAGGGAAGTAAGTACACTGATCCGATTGATGGGAGAAGTTTCAGGTCGTTTTTGCCTTACGGATATGGCAAACAACGTAACAATGTGCTTTCGCCGAGTACGCTTTCATTAGAGAGACACCGCTTACTTTGGTTGTATTTAAACGATCAGACTGATTTTTTTACAGCACCGAAGAAAGTATTGCATTTTGCTCCGGAACAGGCTTTTTATAAGCGATTCCGCAAGCAAAAAAACCTTGATTACACTACAACTGATTTACTTTCGCCTTTGGCAGATGTAAAGGCAGATATTTGTAATTTACCTTTTAAAGACAACGAATATGATGTGATTTTATGCAATCACGTTTTAGAACATATTCCGGACGATACCAAAGCGATGCAGGAATTATACCGTGTCTTAAAACCGGGCGGAATGGCCATTCTTCAGATTCCTCAGGATTTATCGAGAGCAGTTACTTTTGCCGATGATTCTATTACCGATCAAAAAGAACGTGCTAAAATATTCGGACAATACGATCACGTTCGTGTGTACGGTCGTGATTATTTCGATAAATTAAGAAGTATCGGCTTTATCGTAATCGAAGAAGACTATACAAATAAAATTGCTCCTGAATTGGTGGAAAAATATTGTTTGGCAAAAGGGGAAATTATTCCGCTTTGCTTCAAGCAGGACAACTAGTTTTTTTTAACCATATAAGTGATATAAGTTCATTTTAAAACTATATACTGATTTGAAAACAACCTTTTTATTTTCAAATTAGTATATAGTTTTCTACTTTTTAAATTCACGTAGCTTCCCAAATCAAACCAAACCAAATTCCCAATCTTGGAACTTTCAAAATCATTTCAGTTTTGTTTTGACATCAGTTTTGAAAAAAATCTGAATGCCTATATCCCAACCGCGTATATCGTTGAGAACACCAATGACATTAAATATTTAGACAAAAAAGCCACTACCGGCGTCCTTGAAGGGTTTGGAATTGCCTTTGAAAATCTAAATCCCAATACAAAAAGGATACTGACGATCTGTGATTCTTTAAAGCCTGAATTTATCTTCAAGAAATTTAGCGCCAAAATCAAATCGGCTAAAACAATTGCTGATTTGCAAAAAGATTCCAAAATTGACTTTGCAATTCGGCAACATTTAAAATTAAATTTAGGTTTTTTCTACAATTTGATTGTACAGGAACCCTTTCCGTTGTGTCATAACATAGGGCCCGAAAAAGATTTTTATCGTTCCAGAGTGGCTACCGATGTGCTTTCTTTTGAACCTCAAATTCAATTTGACAAACATGCGGACGGAATCACCTATACCCTGTCTTTAAAAGAAAATCAAACTACATTTCTACCCATGAACAATGAAGTTAGTATTCTTTTAGATGAACCGGGTTGGTTAATTATTGATAAAAAATTAGGGCAATTAAAAGACCTCAACACTAAGAAGCTACAGCCTTTTTTAAAGAAAAAAGCAATTGAAATACCTTCCAAACTAGTGGATGATTATTTTAAAAGCTTTATTCCTGAAATCGCCAAAAAAATAGACATTGAAGCCACCGGTTTTGAAATCGAACATCGCGACACCATTGTTTCCTGTACAATTCAGCCTGTTTATGATTTCTTTAAAAATTGTTATTACCTCAACCTTTATTTTGATTACAACGGATATTCATTTGACGCGGGCAAAACTAAAAAAACACATTCTTTTGTTGATTTCAGCATTGCCAACGAACCTAAAATAATTCAGTTTAAACGAAGTGCTGATGAGAGTATATACACAGACAAATTACTTGAAATTGGTTTACTAAAAATCAAAAACGAATTATTTGGATTGAATTCCAACGCAGAAGTTCCTGATCCCTACAGCAATATACAATTTGTTATTGATCACAAAGAAGAGTTGGAAAGTTTGGGTTTTACAATTCAAAATTTGAGACTGGAAAGCAAAGAAATCTTTACGGAACAGCATGATATTTTGTTTTCGAAAGAGACAAAAGAAGATTGGTTTGACATCAGAATAACAATTACAATTGGAGCTTTTTCAATCAATTTCAGCGAAATTATCCCCAATATAAAAAGCAAAGAAAGACTCTTTTTATTGCCTGACGACAGCTATTTTCTGATTCCTTTAGAATGGCTCAGCAAATACAGTTCACTGGCAAAATTAGCCAAAACAGAAAATGGAAATCTTCTTTTACGCAAAAGTAATTTTGCTGCTTTAAACGCAATTCCCGAAATAAAAAATGACGAAACCCCGGCCTATAAAGCTGAATATGTTTCCTCTGATTTATTAAAAGCCACTTTAAGACCGTATCAAATTGAGGGTGTAAAATGGCTATTAGGTCATTTTAATTCGAATTTAGGGGCTTGTCTGGCCGATGACATGGGACTTGGTAAGACTTTACAAACGCTTGCCGTTCTCGTTGCCGTACAGGAACAGTTAGGCTTTACAACTAAAACCACCAATTTTGATTTGTTTCAAAATGAAACGGTTATCGAGAGAGAACCTTTAAAAGCATTGATTGTTTTGCCTTCCTCTTTGGTTTTTAACTGGTACAATGAGGCCGGAAAGTTTACACCGCATTTTTCGAAAATGCAATATACCGGTAACGACAGAAAATTAGTTGCGAGCAGATTAGAAACTTCTGATTTGATTTTTACCAGTTACAGCATCATTCATCGTGATATTTCAATTTTAGAAAAATACAATTTCCGTTATTTGATTTTGGACGAAAGTCAATACATAAAAAATAAAAATTCTAAGATTTTCAAAGCCATCAATAAAATAAATACGGGGCATAAAATTGCTTTGAGTGGTACGCCAATCGAAAACTCGCTGGACGATTTATGGTCGCAAATGCAATTTATAAATCCGGATATTTTGGGTAGCTATACTTTTTTCGCAGAAAATTTTAAGATTCCGATTGAGAAAAAGCAGGACGAAAATAGTTTGTCGGAATTAAAAAATCTAATTCAGCCGTATATTTTAAGAAGAACCAAAGAGCAGGTTTTAAAAGACTTACCCGAATTATCCGAGCAGATTTATTATTGCAATATGGATCCCGAACAGGAAAAACTGTATGAAAAAGAAAAATCGAAAGCACGCAACTTTTTACTAAAAACAGACGGATCGGGTCCTGATAAAATTAGTATTATCAATACTTTGATGAAATTAAGACAGCTGAGCAATCATCCTAAAATGATCGATCAGGAATCGGAAATTGATTCAGGAAAATATATCGCAGTTACTAATTATCTCGAAAACTTAGTAAAAGGAAAACAAAAGACTATAATTTTCAGTTCGTTTGTTACCAATTTAAATTTTTATACGAGTTGGTGTAAGGAAAACAAAATAGCGTTCTGTGAAATTACAGGCGAAACTCCTGCCCAAAAAAGAGAACAACAGGTAAACCTCTTTCAGGAAAAAGAAACTCCTTTGTTGTTTTTTATCTCACTAAAAGCAGGTGGTGTTGGTCTGAATATAACCAAAGCTTCGTATGTATTGTTCTTAGATCCGTGGTGGAATCCTTTTGCGGAGAAACAAGGTGTGGGAAGAGCACACCGAATTGGACAATTGAACAAAGTAAATGTTATTCGGTTTATTTCTAAAAATACGGTAGAAGAAAAAATAATCAAACTGCAGGAGAACAAAAAACTGTTATCGGATTCTCTTTTAGAAGAAAGTTTTATCAGCGACGAACTCGAAGCTAATCTGGAATTTATTTTGAATTCTTAGCGAATTGTTTTTATAACCAATAAAATAGACTGCTTTTCGTTCTATAAAATTGTTATATTTACAATCTTACAACCTAATAAGATGCCAAAATTTTTATTTCAGTACCTTCTTTTGTTTTTTATTTTTACTTCGGCAACAGCGCAGGAAGTACAAACTGAAGTTGCACCACCTTACAATATAAAAACAGTTGCTTTTGTTCAAAATGGTGCCAATGTTGTTCCAATATTTGAGTTGGGTTCTACCTTTGAATTACAGTTTGATGATTTATTTGGTAATGAAGCCAACTACTATTTTGACATTACACACTGCGATTACAACTGGAAACCGACAGATATCCCTAAAACGGATTACATTACAGGCTTTGATAATCAAAGAATTATGAATTACGCTAATTCTTTCAATACCCTACAGGTTTATTCGCATTATAAACTTCCTTTCCCAAATCAATTTACCAATCAGCTGAGAATCTCAGGTAATTATATCCTGAAAATTCTCAACGAAGACAGAGAAGTTGTTTTTTCGAGAAAATTTATTTTATACGAAGAGCATTCTACCGTAGCAGCTCAGGTAAAGAGAAGCCGAAACCTCAGCAATATCGATTACAAACAGAATCTTGATTTTGCCATACTGTCAAACGATATTGTTTTTCAGACTCCTTTGCAAAATGTAAAAGTACTTTTATTGCAAAATGGGGATTTTAGCACTGCTATTAAAAATATCGTCCCACAGTATACCCTCGGAAACCAACTGGTTTACAAATACGATAAAGAGACGCAATTTTGGGCAGGAAATGAATTTTTGTATTTTGAAAACAAAGACATCCGCGCTGCAAACAACAACGTAGGCAAAGTGGGTTCGAGCGGTGATATTTACAATTCTTATCTGTACACCAATCAAGCACGAGCCAATCAGATTTATACGTTGTATCAGGACGTAAACGGGAACTTTGTCGTAAAAAACATAAACGGCTCAAACAACGAAATTGAAGCTGATTATGCCTGGGTTTATTTTTCGCTCTCCGCCCCTACTTTCAGATCGAATCAGGAAGATATTTATGTAACCGGAATGTTCAACAATTACAGTCTGACTCCCGAATACAAAATGGAGTACAATACAGACAAAGGCGTTTATGAAAAAGCGATCATGATCAAACAGGGTTTTACCAATTTTGAGTATAAAATTGCAGATAGAAAAGGAAATATTAATTATGAAAATGCGATTGACGGAAACTTCTACCAAACCGAAAACGATTACATAATTTTGGTCTATTACAAACAAAGTTCTGATCGTTATGAGAGAGTAATTGGAAAAGGAAATGCTAACTCCATCAATATCACCAATTAAAAACATTGTTAAAGGATTTCAAACAAACGATTTTTTTTGTAAGTTTGCACGTATAACGCACACATATATACTACGTTAGTTATGGTTTCTCAGATTACACGAGGCATAAAAATATCGGTTTTAACTAGTTTTGAAGGAACTTACTTCAAGAACTATAAGATTCACTTTGCCTTTAGTTATGTAATTACAATCGAGAATCACAGTAAAGATTCTGTTCAGTTAACGTCTCGCCATTGGGAAATTTTCGATTCTCTTAATGACATTGAATTTGTTGACGGAGAAGGTGTTATTGGAAAAAAACCTGTTTTAAAACCCGGAGAAAATCACACCTATAGTTCGGGTTGTTTATTATCCTCTCCTTATGGAGCTATGAAAGGTTATTTTAACATGATTAATTTCACAACCACCAAAACATTCAAAGTAATTGTTCCTACTTTCAGAATGTGTGCTCCTTTTGCTTTAAACTAGTTCTAAGTTAAAACTATATTTCTTATAGTTATCTTATTCATAAAATTATCAAATTATTAATTTATCCTTTGTACTTTTGTGCAGCGTTAGATTATTCGTAACAAATCAAATCCTCTAACCATTAAATTGTCTAATTATCTAATTTTAAATAACATGCTAAAAGGATTCTTTCATGTACCAAAAGCGGTAAACGAGCCGGTAAAAGGATACGCACCAAACTCACCAGAAAAAGCAGCTGTTCAGGCAGCTTACACTACAATGTGGAACTCAAAAATTGATGTTCCGTTATATATTGGAAGTGAAGAAATTAAAACTGGAAACACTAAAACAATATCAGCTCCTCACGATCACAAACATATCGTAGGAACGTATCACTTAGCTGAAAAGCAACATATCGAAAAAGCAATTGCTAATGCACTTGAATCAAGAACAGCATGGGCTAACATGGCATGGGAACAACGTGCGGCTATTTTCTTAAAAGCAGCTGAACTTATTGCAGGACCATACAGAGCGCGCATCAATGCAGCTACTATGATTGGTCAGTCTAAAAATATACACCAGGCAGAAATTGATGCTTCTTGTGAATTGATCGACTTTTTACGTTACAACGTAGAATTTATGACACAAATTTACAACGATCAACCAAAATCAGATTCTACAACCTGGAATCGTTTAGAGTACAGACCTCTTGAAGGTTTTGTTTACGCAATTACTCCTTTTAACTTTACTGCTATCGCTGCAAACCTTCCTGCAAGTGCTGCAATGATGGGTAACGTTGTTATCTGGAAACCAAGTGACAGTCAAGTATTCTCTACAAAAATCATTATTGAAGTATTCAAAGAAGCGGGAGTTCCTGATGGCGTTATCAACGTAGTTTTTGGAGATGCTTTAATGATTACTGATACCGTTTTAGCAAGTCGTGATTTTGCAGGAGTTCACTTTACAGGTTCAACTCATGTATTCAAAGACATCTGGGCTAAAATTGGAGCAAACATTCACCACTACAAAACATATCCAAGAATTGTTGGTGAAACAGGTGGTAAAGATTTTATCATTGCACACCCAAGCGCTAATGCAAAACAAGTTAGTACGGGAATTTCTCGTGGTGCTTTCGAATTTCAAGGACAAAAATGTTCTGCAGCTTCAAGAGCCTATATCCCTCAAAGTTTATGGCCAACTGTAAAAGAGCAATTAATCGCTGATGTAAAATCAATGAAAATGGGTTCTCCGGAAGATTTCGGAAACTTTATTACTGCAGTTATCCACGAAGGTTCTTTTGATAAATTGGCGAGTTATATCGACCAGGCTAAAAAAGATGCTGACGCTGAAATCATCGTTGGAGGAAATTATGATAAATCTGTAGGGTACTTTATTGAGCCAACAGTTATTGTAACTACAAATCCAAAATACACTACCATGGAAACCGAATTATTCGGACCGGTAATGACAATTTACGTTTACGAAGATGCTAAATGGGAAGAGACTTTAGAATTGGTTGATACTACTTCTGAGTATGCTTTGACAGGAGCTGTATTTAGCCAGGATCGTTATGCTATTGAAGTAGCAACTACGAAATTGCAAAATGCTGCGGGTAACTTCTACATTAATGATAAACCAACTGGAGCTGTTGTAGGTATGCAACCGTTTGGTGGAGCAAGAGCATCAGGAACAAACGATAAAGCAGGTTCTGCATTAAACTTATTGCGTTGGGCTTCTCCTAGAACAATCAAAGAAACTTTTGTAACTCCGGAAGATTACAAATATCCATTTTTAGGATAATTTGCTCCTTTCGTCTTAGAGCGACACTATTTATAGAAATCCGAATCTTACTTTTAAGATTCGGATTTTTTTTTGCTTCCTATTTTTAAATTGTGAGTAAAAATTAATCCTCCACAATAACAAACTCAATTCTTTTTTCACTTAAAACTTCTTATCTCAAGTAAGTTATTTCCGACATTAAAACAACAGCTATTGTTGACTATTAATTCAAACTTTACAAATATTAATTGATTCTCATATTTACGGTTTTTCTTTTATCCTTTGAAGTAAGATTTATAACCACAACTCGCTTGGGTGTAATTAAAAAGTACTATTATCTAACATATGAAAACATAGATTGGGAATATAATATTGTGAGGGGTTTCAATAATATTCTATTTTTTTCGCATCGTCTACTGTGCTTTATTTAAGCTAAAACATTTTTAGACGATGTAAAACCGCAATCTATTTATCAAAAAACAATTACACCCAACGAGTTACTATAATCTTACAGTGTTTCTTTGAAAATGCGAAAAAATAAATTCTAAAAGACAGCACCTCATCTATTTTGGATTCCTTAATAGAAACAAGGCACATTATAATAATTTATGGCTCAAACAACATTTAGCAATATGAAATTAACTTTACCAAAATAAACATGAAAAATTTAACCAAACCACCAAAAGCAATCAAAAAATCGCATAGCATTGGTCACGCAATTGATTACAAATGGAATGATAAAATCCTATCAACCCTTTTAGACCCAAATGGCGAAAACGATCAACTTGACAAAACATTAAACAAAATTGGTCACAAAGCCTCTTTAGGTCTTACCGCATCATTATTAGAATGGGTGTATTGGCGCTTTAAAGAATACGATAAAATGTCTGATGAAATACACCACCGTATCGAGGCACTATGGTCTTCTATTGAAAATCCTAAAAACACTAAACCGTTAGATTTCGACACTGATCTGAGTTTTCCCGTATCCGGCTTCATAGATGGGCCAATTTGGGTGGCACTAATGAATGTAAGAATGATAGATGTGTTAAGCCGAAAAGGATCTTCTTTAATTCAAAGCGAAGTCATAGGACTGGTTTTAACAGTACGCCATCTTACACCAGAGAAAAAAAAATTTGATAAATGGCTAAAAAAAACACTCTCTAAACTCGCCAACCAATTTCCAAATCAGGATGAACAAATTGAATATTCAGAAGATGTTATTTATGATGCATCCTCAGAACCGGTAATTTGCCGCGAATTTTTCTTTTCGCGATCCTTTAAATACAATCCCGATTCTGCCAAAAAAGCATTAAATAATTTTATTTCGAATATCGACGTTACAAAAAATTCATTTTGCAACGTAAAAAAATCAGTTAACGTATTAAAATGATTTAGCACAACTATACTCTTAAAGTTGCCGGAAAGATAATTTGATTTTCTGAACAGGATACTATTTCGATTATCAATAAAAACAGCAATGATTGCATGAAACTGCTGTCCATTTATTTTTTACTCCGTAAGCATTAAGAATCTAAATTATCATTGCTATTTAACCAAAAAAGGAATAATGAAAAAAAAACAACCCAAAATAATCTGTTTTATCGTCTTTTTATTGTTTTCATCAATATCTGCTCAAGTAACAGACAAACGTGTAAGCAAGAAAGTTTTATCTGAAAGCGGACAACCTAATCTAATTGTTTTTAGCAACAAATCAAGTTATAAAAGCTCCGATTCCGAAAAAGTTTTTGAGGATCAATTGAGTTTGAACAATAACCAATCTTTTCAAAAAATTAAAATCGATTCCGATAAAGAAGGTTTTATTCATGAGAAATTTCAATTATACAATCAGGGAATAAAAGTTGAGTTTGTAAACTACAACCTGCATTCAAAAAAAGGAAAACTGATTTCTATGAATGGTGACTATTATAATCTTGAAAATGTTATAACCAAGCCAACACTTTCAGCTAAAGAAGCTTTTAATAAAGCAATAAACCATATTGGAGCTAAGCAGTATTTATGGGAAACTCCAAATGATGCCAATACAATAGGCTACAAAAAACCTGCAGGAGAATTGGTTTTATTACCTGTTAAAGGAGAGCAAAATAAATCAAAAGACAAAGTTCGTTTGGCCTATAAATTTGATATTTACGCAACAAATCCTCTAAGTCGTGGTGATTTATATATTGATGCTTTAACAGGAGAAGCATTATTTTATAATGCAACTATAAAACATCTTAGCGAAAATAATCCGGAAAAACCAATACACATCAATCCGGAAAATCACAAAGAACCTTTTCGCTATAAAATGGACTATTTGTCTGCTAATGCAGCTACTCGTTATAGCGGCACACAAACAATTCAAACCGCATTACAGGAAGGTTTTTATATTTTAATGGACCAAACTCGAGGCGACGGTATTCAAACCTATGATTGTAAGGGAACAGCAACCTATCCGGAAACAAATTTCACAGATGCTGACAATAATTGGACACAAGCCGAATACAATAACGCTCAAAAAGATAACGGAGCCCTTGATGCGCATTGGGGAGCAGAGATGACCTACGATTACTTTTTAAAAATTCATGAAAGAAATAGTTTTGATAATTTGGGTGCAAAAATCAAAAATTACATCCATTACAGTTTAATTGAAGGCGGATATCCAACAAATGAAAATGCTTTTTGGAACGGAAGTGTTATGACCTACGGTGACGGTAAAGATGCAGGAGGATTTGATATATTAACCTCTTTGGATATTGTTGCTCATGAAATTGGGCATGCCGTGTGTCAAAATACTGCGGGTTTAGTTTATCAATATGAACCCGGAGCAATAAACGAAGGCTTCTCAGATATATGGGCTGCATGTGTTGAATATTACGCAGCGCCTTCAAAATTAATCTGGGAAATAGGTAATGAAGTAAAACCAGGAGGACAAAATGGCATTCGTTCTATGAGTAATCCTAAATTAGAGGAACAACCCGACACCTATGGAGGGACTTATTGGAAAGATACAGAAGGGCATTATCCAAGTAGTTCTAATGATTATTGCGGAGTTCATACCAATTCAGGGGTACTTAATCATTGGTTTTATATTTTATCTGTTGGTAAAAAAGGGACTAATGATATCGGAGATCAATATAATGTTACCGGAATTACCATCGATAAAGCGGCAAAGATTGCCTATCGTTTAGAGAGCATATATCTTTCTCCTATCTCAACTTATGCTGACGCAAGAACCTATGCAATACAATCAGCCATAGATTTGTATGGTGATGCTTCACCGGAGGTTATTGCTACAACCAACGCATTTTATGCTGTGGGAGTTGGAGCAATGTACGGGGCGGCTCCACCACCACAAGCGCCCATAAATTTAATTCCATCCGGAACAACAGCTACAACGGTTTCATTATCCTGGACAGCACCAGCTTTTAGCGAAACGCCTATTGTCCGATACAATATCTATAAAGGAACAATTTTTATAGGTTCATGTACAACAACTACCTATACCGTAACTGGCTTAGATGACAATAGCAATTATAGTTTTCATGTCGTTGCAAAAGGAAATGACGGAAGTACCTCTGCAGCAAGTAATATTGTTGATGTAGCCACAAAAAGTGAGTATTGTGAGTCTGAAGAAATAGCGGGACATAGTAATGACGTAATTGGTAAAGTAGAATTTGGTACCATTAATAATGTTTCAACAGAAACAGTAGGTTATGAAAATTTTCTTCATATTTCCAGCGATGTGAATGCGGGGAAAAAATACACTATTACAATCACACCATCTGATGTTTCCAGATTGCCGGCAGAATTTGGATATGGATATGCCGTTTTTATTGATTATAATCAAGATGGTTCTCTTGATGGATATGAAGAAACTGTCTGGACAAAAGAGCCGACCAGAGACGCAGTAGTAACAGGGCAAATTACCATTCCATCGAAAGTTGCAAAAAATGGTATTACAAGAATGAGAATCGTTATGGAATATGCCGAAGTTCCCGGTGCATGTCGCTTTTTTGATGGAGGACAAGTTGAAGATTATACATTAAACATAATAAACCCAAATCTAATCTATTGCGATTCTGCGGGAAATAACATTGATGAGTCAATCGGTCAGGTTAAATTTGGAACTATTAATAATACATTAGAAAAAAAAGGAGATGCAAATGGGTATGAAGATTTTACGGATCTATCTACCGACGTGGCAATCGGATCCAATTATCCGATTTCAATTACACCTATATGGAAAGATGCGAATATCAGTAATGAAGGGTATTCGGTTTTTATTGACTATAATCATAATGGTTTTTTTAGTGATGTTGGCGAAACAGTTTGGACAAACGCCCCCTCCATTACAACTCCCGTACTTGGTAACATTACCATACCCGCTACAGCAATGCTTGGCCCTACAAGAATGAGAGTTTCGATGAGATACAAAGCTATTCCCGGACCATGTGATTATTTCTATTTTGGGCAAGTTCAAGATTATTCCGTAAATGTTACAGCCACACTGTCAACCCCTAATTTAAATAAAACAGACGAAATTTCTGATTTTGAATTGTATCCAAATCCTGTTGATAATGAATTAAATATTTCGTTACCAGAAAAGGATCCATTTATTTTTAAAATTATAAATGCTTTAGGTCAGCAAGTTGCTACAGGAAACTTATCCAAAGGTTGCTCTATTAATGTTAGCCAATTAAGCTCCGGAATATACACGCTGAAACTAAGCAATGGAAAACAACGAATTGCTAAAAAATTTATTAAAAAATAATCTTTAAAAGAAATACAATGCTATTTTTAAATGTCCTAAAAGAATAATATTTTGATAATCCCAATGCACAATAAAGAAACAATACCAATTAACTCATAGTTGATTTATTTTTTATTCATTGGCTCAATTAAAAAAATCTGAAATCAAAAGCATAGCTCATAACTATTTCTACCTACTTAA
Organism: Flavobacterium sp. ABG; assembly: GCF_001027725.1. Taxonomy (NCBI): domain Bacteria; kingdom Pseudomonadati; phylum Bacteroidota; class Flavobacteriia; order Flavobacteriales; family Flavobacteriaceae; genus Flavobacterium; species Flavobacterium sp. ABG. The sequence continues at coordinate 24,739 of NZ_LEKS01000017.1, read as the reverse complement.
ACCCGACAGCTTCTTAGAACCTGTCGGGTTTGTCTATTTTTAACCTTCATTCCTCTTATTTATTTCCAAATTGGAATTTTCACAAAACTATCTGTATACCATTTTACTTTCAATGGCACTTTTGCGTCTTTTATCGTTTCTTCCGTTACTGTCTTCCCCGTTCCGTAATTCAATTCTGAAAAAGGGTTTTTATTTACATTTAGCACCACAACCAAACGACTGCCTTTGCTCAATTGTTTACTGACCAAATGTGTATTCGAAAAAGGAATTGACGCTATTCGGTTTGGTTTTAATAAATTTCTTTTTGTAGCATCTTTAGCATAACTGGCACGGCCTAAAAAATAAGACAAATGAAAGTATTCGCCATTTGGCATTATTTCATAAAGTGTCACACCAATATCCATGTCTTTTTTATTGATACTTGCTTTTATTTCGCCCGAGAACGAACCATTTATCAACATAGGCTCTTTGAGTACATCACTTATAAAAACAAATCCGTTGCTGGTATTTATTTCTTTTCTAATAATGGGATCGGGATAATACTCATTATTCTGTGTTTGTCGGTCTGCGAAATCAACCTCCTGATACAGATATTTTTTCTGAACTGTTTTTTTATCATTTAAGGCATAAAAATCTCCGGATTTGTTGTCGGTCAAATACAACCGAAGGAAACCATTGCTCATTTTGTCAAGCGAAGAGGCACTGCGCCACTCATTTGTGCCCATCACTTCATAGTTGATTTTATCTTTCAGTATTTCGGGTTTTGGGCCGTTTTTCAGAATATAGTCCAACCATTGGTAGGTTATTTTTTTTATATCGATTAACGCTATTGGATCAACCTTATAGTTATACAAATCGGTTTCACCACCAATCTGAGTACCAAAGTGACCATATGGGCCGATAATCACATAAACCGAAGTGTTTTTACTGTATTTCTGAAGTTCTCTTACATAGGACAAACTGGAGTTTTGGGAGTCGTTGTAATAGCCGTCAAAAACTAAAATCGGTATCTTTATTTGAGCGAATTCTTTTCCGTAAGGCGTCATTTTTTGCCAATATTTATCAAACGAAGGATGTTTCAGTCATCTCTGAAAAAGTCGGTTGGGAACACCATCAATACTATCCATTTTTTTATAGGCAACGCCGGTTTCCCACCATTTAAACATCATTTTCCTAAAACGTTGTCTGTCATTTCCTGCAACAGTATCGAGGTATTTTGTACTACCGGCATAAAATGACCATTCGTAATTAGGGTTTACAAAAATGTTGTTTTCCATCGGTAGCCCCATCCCGGCTCTATTGGCGACATAAGGAACTATGGTTTTAAGCGCCGGATGCATTTTCTTGCAAGCCGCCCATTGAGTCAACCCATTATAGCTTCCTCCGTACATTCCAACGCTTCCATTACACCATTTTTGTTTACTAATCCAATCAATCACATCGTAGGCATCATTTCCGTCATTCTCATAAGGAAATACCTCATTGGGGCTAAACCGCTTCCCTCTTGTATAGGCTATAACTCCTACATACCCGTTATCTGCTGCTTCTTTTAAAGATTTTATATCCCTTCCTTTATCCCTGACATAAATCGTAAATTGAAGTACTACCGGCTTTGGCGTACTGATCCCTTTTTTTCGTACTACCATTGCCGATATCCATGCACCATCTCGTGTTTTGACCATCACACTGTCCTGAATATCATAGGCACTTTTCAAATCTTGTGACCTTGTTGCACTTGTCTGTTGTGCGAATGCATTTGATAGTATTAAAATAAAAAATGCAAAATTTAAAATTGATTTCATTGCTTGTTTTTTAGTATGCGTTTTTGAAATTTGATATACGGCAAAAGAAGTCCACAACGATATCTAAGGATTCATTTTTCATAACTGTTCTGCGTCTAATACTGGTGTGTGTTTTTAACGGTTTGTTACTTTTGCTGTACAGGACAAAAAAACAAAGCTGTTTCTTTTACCAAATCCCGTTGTTGTTTTTAAATTTGACCGATTGACGGTTTGATACTTCTAACAATTCTCCGGTTTTCAGCTTTACTTCTAACCTGCCACTCCTGGTTTGGTTTACTTCGAGGATGTGCTTAATATTTATAATTTCAGTTCTGTTTATTCTAAAAAAGACCGTTTCATCCAATAGCGCTTCCCATTGGCGGAGCGATCGTCTTTGCAGTGCTTTTTTGCCTTGAAAATAAAGTCTGGTATAATTTTCCAGTGATTCAATTAAATAAATTTCATCCAATTGAATAAAGAATCGTTTCTCTCCGTCCTTAATGAAAATCTTCTGGTCGCTCGTTACGGCATTAGACAGGTCACTTTTCTGTTTTATGGTATTCCTTATTTTTTCTATTGCTTTTGCAAAACGTTCCTCGCGTATGGGCTTCAACAGATAATCTAAGGCATTTACTTCAAATGCTTGCACGGCATACTCATTATAGGCCGTAGTAAACAATACGGCCGGCGCATTATCTAAAGATTCTAATAAATCGAAACCTGATTTCTCGGGCATCTGAATGTCTAAAAAAATTAAATCCGGCATTTCTGTTTCGATTAAATCCTTAGCATCATCGGCATTTTCAGCCTCGCCTATAAGAACAAAATCTTCGTAAATCTTCAATGCTCTTTTCAGCTCTTCTCTGGATGAACGTTCATCATCGACTATGATAACTTTTATCTTTTTCATTTCGAAGGTATTAAAAGAGTTGCCAAAACGGTTTCGTTTCCGATTTCTTTAATTTCAAAAGAGGCATTTCCGTTATAATACAAGAGTAGTCTCTCTTTCAGATTATGTAATCCTATCCCCGGATTTTTTCTCTCATTGTGTAATTTTCCCGAATTTTGAACACTAATTTTTATGAAATTATTCTCTTCCTCAACCTTAACAATAAGGAGTCCGCCGTGTTTTCTTTTTTCAATTCCGTGTTTTATTGCATTCTCAACCAGCGACTGGATACTCAAAGGCAAAATCAAATAATCTAATACTGCTTCATTTACATCAATTGTTATTTCCAAACGTTCCTCAAATCGAATTTTTTCCAGCTCCAGATAATCTTTAACAAGATTCATTTCCTCATTTAAAGCTACTAATTCTCCATTATTAGTCTTTAAGGAATTCCTTAGCAGCTCAGACAAAAGATCAATCGCTCTCCTGGCCGAATGCGGGTTTTCTAGTACGAGGAATTTTATCGTATTCAAGGAATTAAAAAAGAAATGCGGGTTAAGCTGCGCACTAAGATTATTTAACTGTGCTTCTTTTATTATAATCGACAATCGGGCATTTTCCTTTACCCTCTCTATTTCAAGCCTTGAATAATGATACAAATGATAGGCCAATACCCAGATAGACATTAACCTTGTTCCGGTTATAAAAACCTGCAGCTGTGTCGTTTTAAAAAATGTTATAAAGGAAACCTCCGTATTTTTTAAAAGAAACAAACGCACTAAATAAAGTTTGCCAACAATCAAAAACAAATACAAGAAGGAAAGAATCAAAACACTAAGTACCATTTTGGGAACTAATCTTTTCAGCGTTAATTTATTCCATCCTTTTTTTAAAGCAAAATTTCTGTAAAGATGTGTTATTGCAATGCCAATCGATACATCCAGTATCAAATCTGCAAGGCCTATTTTCCAGATAAAATTACCGGTAAAGAAAGCTGAAAATCCCCAATACAAAGAAGCAGTACTCCAGGCAATGAGCTGAATTTTCCAATAGATCGATATTCTTGTAACTGTTTTCAATATAAAAGTAGTTGTTGCTGTAGTAAAGATATCTCTCTATTACAGATGGCGCAAATAAAAGTACAGGAACGAAAAATAATAGTCGACAAACGACATTCTTTTGTTAATTATACGATTCAGACACAAAAAACAGACGACAATTTCTATACTACCACTAAAACGAATACTACATTGACCCCGAATAATTTTTATAAATCCTAAAGAGCACACTGTTCATTTAAAGTCCCAATCCATTTAAAATAATGAATTACAAGATCTTACACCATTAACAAAATTCATCCGTTTTCTTTTTCGAAACAAAAACGAAAAATCTTCACTACCCTGTTGATAGTTAACAACATACAAATCATAAAAACCTTATTCTATTACTTTTAAAACTTATCAAAGCCCTTTCAAATTCAGGATATAATAATTTTGTCTTTAGTTAAGAACGCATTTATAAAACTATTTAATGTTAATCCAAAACTTAGAAAAAGATGTAAATTATAATCTATTGAAAATGAAAAACATAAAAAATATTCCCCCAATAATTATTGAATCAAAATGTATTACCAGTACCCTGGATTACAAATGGAATGATCGGGTAATAGAGAAACTATTAGATCCCCTTCAAACAAATGAAGAATTGGAAATCACACTCAACAGACTGAATCAAAAAGCTTCATTAGCCCTTGCTGCTGCCTTGCTCGAATGGGTCTATTGGCGTTTTAAAAAACATACGATACTGTTTGATGATCTAATGCAACGTATTGAATCTCTTTGGTGCTCTATAGAAAATCACGAAAACACTAAACCGCTAATTTTTGATCCCAATCTAAAATATCTGGCATACGGTTATGTAAAAGGTCCAATATGGGTTGCGCTTGTACATGTGAAAATGATCGATATGAAGTACCGAAAAGGATCTGATTTATTACAAAGTGAATTAGTCGGTTTAGTATTGTTGGTGCGCCACATTACCCCTAAAAAGAAAGCGTTTGACAGCTGGTTTATGAATTCGTTATTTGAACTTACCTCTTTATTTCCACTTGAAAATCACCAAACAAAGCACTCAGAAATGACTCCTTATGATTTTACAACAGAGCCTGTAATTTGCCGTGAATTTTTCTTCAATCCTAATTTTAAATATAGCGATGCCACTTCAAGACTTGCCTTACGTGAATTTATTTCAAATATTGATTTGATCAAAAATAAGTTCTGTCTCGCTAAAAAGGAACTTGCGACCGCCTGATTAATGGGAATATAGAAAAATCTAACGTTCGAGATTGTACGCAATCCTTATATAGAGACCACAAGTATTTTAGAGGAAATACTTGTGGTCTTATTTTGAATTTTATTTTAAACCCTCCAAATCAAAACTTGAAATGGTGTGAAAAGGATCCGTTCCAATATTTTTTACTCCTTCAAAAGTATCGTAATTCACGACCAGCAATTTGCCTTTGTAAATAATGGTTTCACAAGGATTATCCAATTGTCCGTCTGAACCATCTGCATTTTCATTCTCCCAAATCAAAGAAATAGTATTGGTATTTAAGTTTAATTGATGTACACTATTGTTATCATAATTGGCAATGAAAATAGAGTTTCTGCTCTCATCATAAAAAAAGCCATCGCTGCATTTTAACTGATCCGAATCAAAAACAACTTTTTTAGATTTTACTTTTCCATCATTAAAAAACTCAATTTTAGTAATCACACCGTCTCCAAAACTGCCTCCATACAAATTCCCATTTTTATCAAATGCAATTCCGTCAATTCCGAGTGAGTGTTTTGCAGTCCCGGGTTTTAAAGTAAAAGTACTGATGAGATACTTCTCCTTATTTGAAGCATCCAGTACAATTTTATCTTTGTTTAATTCGTCAAGCGAAAAACTATAAATACCGCTTTCTTCCCCTTTATTAAATGAAGCATCGGTAATGTAAATGCGGTTTTTAGACCACCGAAGTCCATCAGAAAAATTGAATCCTTCCACCAAAACTTCCGTATTAACCGGTTTTCCATTTTTCACTATGACTCTAATTAATCTTGAAGCATCCGATTGTCTTGCAAAACACTGGTTGTCTACTACATATAAATTCCCGTCCGGACCAAACTCCATTCCCATAGGATGCACCCTTTTTGTCACCGGATGCACTGGTAATTGATCAAACCAGGTTATTGGTTTGTCATTTTTATCAAAAATTAGAATTTTACTTCCGAACTTTTCAAATGAAGTTGGGTTGGTAACAGACAAGTATAAATTTCCCTTTTTATCCAAAGCCATTCCGTCCGGAGTGGTGCAGGTTTCTCCTAAGTCTGCAAATAAGGTTGGTTTTATTACTTTGGAAGTTTCACTATACAGTATTCTCTGTTTGGCCCTCTCTGTAGACAAATCGGATCCTTTAAATCTTGCATCTTCACGATACAAAATCTCTTTTCTGTCCTTTTGTGCAAATAATTTTGGAGTTCCCGCTAAAATCAAAACACCAATTGTCGTTGTAATTATTTTTTTCATTCTATTTAAAATTTAATTATTTTCGGCTTTCTAAATTCCGTTTTTATTTTAGTTTACTTCCCAGAAATAAAACTAACAGCAGAATAAATTTGATCATCTTTTCTTATTTTAAGCGAATATAATTGCAAAACAATGCCGCTGTTTTTGGCACTGATGAAAAGACACTTTCAGCATTCAAATAATAAATTTTTAAGGAATGCATCATTCGTATGCTGAAAGTTAATTTTCAGCACCTAAAGGCTATTATTTATCTTAAGAAATCAAGCTCTCCTCTATATTTTAGTATCTTGCCGCAATTAAAACTACCTATGCTTTTTTTGAAAAACCTCGATATAAAAAGAATTCTCCTTCATTGTGTTTATTGGATTTCTTTTTTGCTTTTATACATTAATTCAAAGTCCAACGACACTACTTATTACGATTTTACTTTCGTCTACAGTTGGAAAATTTTAGCACAGGTAATTGTTGCCTATGGCTTAATTTATTGGATTATTCCTCAAACACTTAACAAAAAGAAGTACTTCGTTTTTCTGTTTTGCGCAGTAGGCTGGCTCTATCTTATTTTTGCCCTTTTGATGATTTTAAAATATTATTATTTAGAGCCTAAATTCCCCGGTTTCTTTGATGATTGGCTCGGACATAAAATGTCGGTTCCGGAAAGATTAACTTCTTTTACACTAATTTTTAGAGAATTCTCTTTTATTACCTATCCGATTATAATTCTGGGATTTATAAGTTTTAATCGAAAACAACAACGACTGTTAAAACTGGAAGAAGAGAAAAAATCAATGGAACTGAAGGTTTTAAAAAACCAATTGAATCCTCATTTTCTTTTTAATACGTTAAATAATTTATACACTTTAACTTTAAAAAAAGACGATAAAGCACCTGAAGTAATTGCAAAATTATCTGAGATTCTGGATTTTGTTTTATATCGCTGCAACGAAGATTTTGTTTCGATTGAAAAAGAAATTACTTTAATTGAAAATTACATTGCGCTGGAAAAACTTCGTTACGATGAAAACCGATTAGACATTTCATTTACAAAAGACATCCTTGAAAACAACAAAATTTCTCCCTTAATACTATTGACTTTTATCGAGAATGCCTTTAAACACGGAGTTGTAAATGAAACTCAAAAAGCAAAAATTCAACTTAATTTAGTCTGCAAAAAGAACCAAATTATTTTTTGCATTGAAAACACCAAACCTCAAAATGAGTTCGCATCCGTTTCAAACAAATCTCAAATTGGTTTAGTGAATGTCCGAAAGCAATTGGACTTGTTATACCCTAAAAAACACCAACTGGAAATCGAAGAAACGAAAACTAATTTTAAAGTAAAACTTTGTCTTTATCTTTAGATTTTAAAACCATTTATTCTTTAATTGAATGAAATACAAATGCATCATCGTTGACGACGAACCATTAGCCAGAGAATTAATAACTTCTCATTTGGTCAATTTCGAAAGTTTTGAATTAATAGCTTCTTTCGAAAATGCACTGAAAGCGTATTCTTTTTTAGAAACCAATACCATCGATTTAATTTTTCTGGATATTGAGATGCCTTTACTAAAAGGAAATGATTTTTTGAAGAAATTAAAAAATCCTCCGAAAGTAATTTTTACTACAGCTTACAGGGAATACGCCATAGAAGGTTATGAACTTAATGTGATTGATTATTTGTTAAAGCCAATTACTTTTGATCGCTTCTTTGTTTCGATAGAAAAATTCAAACAGTTACAACTTCCAAAAAAGGAAACAAAACCAGCAAACGAAAATCATATTTTTGTTACCAGCGGAAGTAAAAACATCAAGATTGTATTGGATGAAATTTTGTATGTCGAAAGCCTTAAAGATTACATTACGATTCATCTTGAAAACGGAAAATCACATCACATTAAACAGAATATTTCGGTTTTTGAAAAACTGTTGGGTCCAAATTTTGTACGGATTCATCGTTCTTATATTATTCAAACACAAAAACTAACCGCCTATTCTAAAAATGAAGTAGAACTAAACGGCACAGAAATCCCAATTGGAAACAGCTACAAAGAAAACTGGCTACATCATCTGGACGCAAACATTCTAAAATAAAAAATCCGGATCGAAACCCGGACTCTTGAAACTTTCAAACCTGAAACTTGAAACCTGAAACTTTTAAAACAAAAAGCCCTAAGCCTTAAACTTCAACGGCAAATGCACTACTTTTTTAGTTTCGAAAAACTCATCTTCAAAAATTGTAGACAAATCATATAAAGTAGCCCCCGGAAAATCTTTCAATTCTTCGGTCAAATCTCCTCCTTTTAGGTAAAGGATTCCATTTTTCAAGGCATGTTTGTGTTGTTTTTTAATTTTATTTTTGATCCAGGAAACAAAATCCGGCATATTGGTTACGGCACGACTCACAATAAAATCGAAATCTCCTTTTGCATTTTCAGCACGTAATTGTTCTGCTTTTACATTTTTTAATTCTAAGGCATCTACAACTCCCTGAACTACTTTTATTTTTTTTGCGATAACGTCAATTAAATAAAAACGGGTTTCGGGAAAAAGAATCGCCAGAGGAATTCCAGGGAATCCACCTCCGGTTCCAACATCCAGAACGGTTGTTCCGGGTTCAAACTTCATGATTTTTGCTATTCCAAGCGAATGCAAAACGTGTTTTGTATATAAGGCATCAATATCTTTGCGCGAAATAACATTGATTTTTTCATTCCAATCGTGGTATAAAAAATCTAATTTTTGAAATTGTTCGATTTGAATGTCGGTCAAATCAGGAAAATATTTCAGAATCTCATCCATTGCTCTAATTTTTTAACAAAAGTAATACTTTACGATTGAAATATTTAACTCAATTTTGTAAATTGAAAATTTATAATAATTACCTTTGGAGCCTATTTAAATTAATTATGAATAACACTGCACCTACTTTTGCAAGGCAAGACAATCTGAAGTTTTTCAGAACCCTTAACTCTCGGGTTAACAATTACTTCAAGGACAACAATATCCAAAAAACCGGAAACTGGAAGCTGCACTTAAAAGCGGTTATTCTCTTTGCTGTTTTCCTGACGCCGTATTTTTTAATCCTAACACTAAATATGCCGTTTTGGGTTATGTTACTTCTATCTATCGTGATCGGTATTGGAATGGCAGGTATTGGAATGAATGTGATGCACGACGGAAATCACGGTTCGTACTCTAATAAAACCTGGATCAACAAATTTATGGGTGGAACTATTTATGTTTTGGCAGGAAACGTTTACAACTGGCAGGTACAACATAATGTTTTACACCATACGTATACGAACATTCCGGGACATGATGAAGATTTAGATGCAGGAAGAATTATTCGTTTTACCAAAGATGCGAAATGGCATAGTTTTCATCGTTTTCAACATTATTATTCTGTTTTCTTATACGGTTTATTGACTTTCAATTGGGCAATCACAACCGATTTCAAACAAATGAAACGTTACCTTAAAAGAAAATTATCTTACGGCGAACTTAAAAACCCTAAAATACTTTGGACTACTTTAATTATTACTAAAGTTATTTATGTTTCCATTTGGATCGTTTTACCGATCGTAATTGGAATTACCTGGTGGAAAGTTTTAATTGGTTTCTTCGTAATGCATTATACGGCCGGATTAATTTTGAGTGTTGTTTTTCAATTAGCGCATGTTGTAGAAGAAACTACAAACCCTTCTCCAAACGAGTTAGGAGAAATGGACAATACCTGGGCCATTCACCAATTGTTTACGACAACTAATTTTGCCCCTAAAAATGCCATCGTAAACTGGTACACCGGTGGATTAAATCACCAAATCGAACACCATATTTTTCCAAATATCAGTCACATTCACTATGGTAAAATTGCAAAAATCGTAAAAGAGACTGCCAAAGAATGCAACTTGCCTTATTACGAGTACAAAACAATGACAAGTGCAGTTATTGCTCACTTCAAACATTTGCGTGATCTTGGAATGAAACCTGAATTATCGGTATAAAACTAAAAAAATCTATTAATAATTAACCTTCCTTAACCAGCTTAGAAAATTAAGGATACTCAAAATTTTTATAATGAATCATATTCTTTCGGACAGAATCAACAACTTAGCTACTTCACAAACATTAGCAATGGCTGCTTTAGCACGCGAATTAAAAGCACAAGGAAAAGATATCATCAGTTTAAGTTTAGGAGAACCTGACTTTAATACTCCTGATTTTATTAAAGAAGCGGCTAAAAAAGCAATAGACGAAAACTACAGTACTTATTCTCCGGTTGACGGATACCAGGAATTAAAAGAAGCTGTTTGCAGAAAATTCAAAAGAGACAATGGTTTAGAATACAAACCTTCTCAAATTGTAGTTTCTACAGGAGCAAAACAATCTTTATACAACATTGCTCAAGTAATGTTAAACGAAGGTGACGAGGTTATTTTACCAGCTCCTTACTGGGTGAGTTATTTCGAAATTGTGAAACTTTCTGGTGGAGTTCCTGTTGAAGTTCCAACGTCTGTAGATACTGATTTCAAAATTACACCTGAGCAATTAGAAGCTGCCATCACGCCAAAAACAAAAATGATGTGGTTCAGTTCTCCTTGTAACCCAAGTGGATCTGTTTACAGCAGAGAAGAGTTAACTGCTTTGGCAAAAGTTTTAGAAAAACACCCTAATATATATGTTGTGGCTGATGAGATTTATGAGCACATCAATTTCTCAGGAACTTTCTGCAGTATCGGTTCAATCCCGGGAATGTTAGAAAGAACAATTACCGTAAATGGAGTTGCAAAAGCATTCGCAATGACAGGATGGAGAATCGGTTACATCGGAGCTCCGGAATTCATCGCAAAAGCATGTACCAAAATCCAAGGACAAGTAACCAGTGGAGCAAACAGTATTGCGCAACGTGCTACAATTACTGCAGTAGATGCTGATCCAAGTGTATTAAACGAAATGGTTCAGGCTTTCCACGGTCGTAGAGATTTAGTGGTTGGATTATTAAAAGAAATTCCAGGTGTAAAAATCAACGTTCCGGAAGGTGCATTTTACGTTTTCCCTGATGTTTCTTCTTTCTTCGGAAAAACTTTAAGAGGAACTGAAATTAAAGATGCAAACGATTTATCAATGTATCTTTTATCAGAAGCAAACGTAGCAACTGTAACAGGTGATGCATTCGGAAATCCAAATTGTATTCGTTTTTCTTATGCAACAAGCAACGATATTTTAAAAGAAGCCTTACGCAGAATCAAAGAAGCTTTAGCAGCTTAATCACGATTCTAATGCTATAAATGAAGCCTCAGGAAATTTTCCTGAGGCTTTTTTTTGTTAACATTTCATTTGAAAATTAGACAAAATTATAGTCCTATATTTGAAAACAAAATACAAGGACATTCCCTAATCTTAGCCAATTATAATAGGATGCAAGAGCCCTTCTAATACTAGCAATCTAAATCTCATAAAACTAAAAACAACAACTAAACCAATCTAACTAACTATGAAACAATCCCTTATTTGTTTTGCCTTATTTTTAATCAGCAGCTATATTTCCGGACAGACCAAACAAGACAGCCTGGCAATAAAAAGAGCTGCTCTTGATTACATCGAATCGCAACAGGTACCAAATCCCAAACAAATGGAACAGACACTACACCCGAGAATGGTCAAACGAACCTTTTGGAAAGATAAAGCGACCGGCAAAGATTACGTTCGTGAAACCACGACAGAATCTATGGTCCTACTTGCAGAAAGCTACAACAAAAACGGAGATAAGTTTCCTGCTACACCCAAAAAGGAAGTCAGACTGCTTGATGTTTCAAAACGAACTGCTTCTGTAAAATTAATTGCCGATGAATGGATTGATTATATGCATCTCGTTAAAATCAACGGGGTCTGGAAGATCATCAATGTGCTTTGGGAATTTAATGACATCAGCAGACAACAATAAAAAACTAACCTCATCAAGACTCAAATTACATAAATGGAAGCCTCGGGAATTTTTCTGAGGCTTTTTTTATTCATCTCAAACAAAAAAAGAAAACATGTTATTTTTTAGGACGATAAATCTTATTTTCGCCAATATATAACAACTATAAAATCAAACAAATGACCAAAAACTTTCGTGCTCTTTTTTACATTAGCACCTTACTACTACTATCTTTCAACCAAACCAAAGCTCAAAAAACAGGTAATTTTATTAAAGCATCCATAGGTTTTGCATCCAGCAGTTCTCTATACATAGAAAATTATGGCCAGCAAGATGAAGTAGACGTCATGGGTTCTGGTTTTTATACAGAAGGAGAATATGTTTTTGGAATAACTTCATGGTTTAGCGTAAGACCTTATGCAGGAATTATTTTAACTTCTCCTGATAAAAATCCGGAACTACAAAATCAGCCTCAATACAAAGTAAATACCAGAGCTTTTTTAGTGGGAGGAAAAATTCGTCTATGTGCACCAATTCCCTGGGTAGCTCCTTTTATTGAAACCGGTATTGGTGCCTCTATTGGTTCATTTGAAACTTTTACACCTTCACATAATTTCAATAAAAGCGATGTCCTAATGCACATCCCTATTAACCTTGGATTAGCAGTAGGCCCTAAAAACAATATAGAGATTGCTGTTTCTTTTTACGTGCATCCGGCAGCCAAACAATCTACCGGAATCTTTGCCGCAGGGTTTTCTTTTCCTATAGATTAATAAAAAATATACTGAAATTAAAAGTAAAAAAGTCTCACGCAGATTTAGCGGATTGAAAAAAAAATCCGCGGAATCTGCGTGAAAAAATCGCTTAACTTAATGACATTGACCTAAAGCGAGAGGCTAATCCAACAACAAAGCCGCTATCTCTCTTGTAAGTGCAGTTGGAGAATTGCAATCACAATTACTCAAACCAATTACATAAATTTTGCTAGCCGGCTCATAAACGCCCATCGATTTAAAACCAAAAATACTGCCTCCATGTTCATATACAAGCTTCCCTTTTACCGCATCAATGTGCCATCCATATCCGTAGTCCGTTTTGGTACCGTTATTTAGTTGATAATTAGTGAATACTTTCGCAGTAGTAACCGGACTAAGCAACGTATGGACAGCAATTGCATTTTGCCATTTCAACAGATCCTCAACATTTGACATTATCGATCCCGAAGCATAAGGTATAGAAAAACTGATATAAGGTGCATTTACATAACCCTCTCTATCACGATAACCGGAAGCCCTGTTTTTTATTACCTTCTCATGACTTGCATAATAAGTATTGTTCATCTCTAACTTCTTAAAAATATTATGGTCAATAAACTCCCCAAAAGTTTTACCTGACACCATCTCAATAATATACCCCAAAAGAACATAACCCGAATTACAATACTTATACTGTTCACCCGGCTTAAAATCTACTGGTTCCTTCTTAAAAAAATCAACTAATTCCTTAGGAGATAAATCGCTTTTGGCAATATCTTTAATTGCTTTCATACTTGTAAAATCCTTAATTCCTGAAGTATGGGTCAACAAATGATGAATCGTGATAGTATTTCCGTTGGTTGGATAATCCGGAATAAACTTGGTGATTTCATCGTTCAATTTCAGTTTTCCTTGCTCAACTAACATCAAAATGGAGACCGCTGTAAATTGTTTAGTCATGGAACCAATTTCAAAAATAAAGTCCGGCTGCATTGCAACATTCAGTTCTAAATTAGCCTTTCCAAAAGCTTTCTTGTATATAATCTTTCCCTCTTTAGCAGCTAAAAATACGCCTCCGGGACCTTCGGGTTTGAATTTTTCATTTAATAACTTATCTATTTTGGCTTCTAAAGTCTGAGCAAAAATAACAGGCTGAAAAATGAAACAAGAAACAATACAAATTTTAAAAATTAATCTCATTTGATACTCTAATTAAGGGTTACTATTTGTTTTGACGACATTGGGAATCATTAGGTTACAAAAAGCAATATCTATCTAAAATCATATTAATCATTTAATTGGCAAAGAGAAATCAGTATAAGAATATCATGTAAATAGCTTTGGGAATAAAACATATACAAAGAAACACAGTAACTTCTTAAACATCATCATTCCATATTAGCCACTCATTTCAAAAAAAATCACCGCAGCACTAGCAAACTCAAATTATTTATTAGAACTTTGCACACTTTTTTCCGGGAAAACCACAAAAGCCTAAAGTACTAAAAATGAAGAAGAAGATTGAAATATTAGCCCCTGCTAAAGATTTAATTGGAGGAATTGCTGCCATCAATAGTGGCGCCGATGCAGTTTATATTGGCGCACCATTATATGGAGCACGCTCTAATGCCACAAACTCTATTGAAGATGTTGCAGCATTGGTAAAGTATGCACACTTATTTAACGCTCAGGTTTTTGTCGTTATCAATACCATTTTATATGATAACGAATTAGAAACATGTCGTTTAATGATTTGGGAATTATACAATATTGGAGTTGATGCCTTGATCATTCAAGATATGGCGATTATGGAAATGGACTTACCTCCTATCGTACTTCACGCCAGTACACAAGCCAATAATCGTGATGCCGACAAAATAAAATTCTTAAAAGATGCCGGAATAAAACGTGTTGTTTTAGCACGTGAATTGAACCTGCACCAAATTAAAGAAATCTACGATAAAGCAGATGTTGAATTAGAATTTTTTGTTACCGGCGCCCTATGTGTTTCCTTCAGCGGAAATTGTTATATGAGTGTGGCCAATGGAGAACGTAGTGCCAACCGTGGTTCTTGTGCTCAAAACTGTCGTTTACCATACAACTTAATCGACGGAAACGGAGAAACTTTAATCAAAAACAGCCACTTGCTTTCTATAAAAGATTTTGATGTTTCAAATGAAATTCCAAATCTGGTTGAAGCAGGAATTGTTTCTTTTAAAATCGAAGGCCGTCTAAAAGATATCGTTTACGTAAAAAATAACGTTTCGTATTTACGCCAAAAATTAGATGCTTACTTAGAAGGAAGTGATAAATATACCAAAGCTTCTTCGGGAAAATGTACTTACAGTTTTGATTCTGCTTTGGATAAAAGTTTTAATCGTGGTTACACCGACTATTTTGTAAACGAAAGACACAGTTCAATTGGCTCATGGGAAAGTCCAAAATCAAAAGGACAATACATTGGTAAATTGGTTAAAACAATAGGAAACGCTTACCAAATAGAGAATGGTGAATTATTGAATAATGGTGATGGACTATGTTTCATCAATGAAAGCAATGAAGCAGAGGGAATTTATGTCAACAAAGTTGAAAATGGTTTGGCCTATCCTAACGTTTTAAAAGAAATTAAAGACGGTACTTTTATTTATAGAAATAATGATGCCGCTTTCATTAAAATTGTAGAAAGAGAAGACAGTGCCGTACGTAAAATCAGCACCACTTTATTATTGACCGAAAACGAAAATGGCTTTGAATTAATTGCCACTGATGAAGATGGAAATGTAAGTATTGTAACTTTAGTTCACCCGAAAGAACAAACTAAAAACAACGAATCAATCGCAGAAAACTTTAAAACCAATCTGGCAAAAACAGGTTTTACTCCTTATACTGCAGATGAAATTAATGTACTATTTTCTCAAAATTGGTTCCTTCCTATTTCAAAAATCAACGAAATGAGAAGAACCGTTTACGAGCAATTATCCGAAATTCGTTTGGCCAATTACAAACGCGAAGAACACCAATTGGTAAAAACGTCACACCCTTATCCTGAAACTAAATTGGACTTTATGTACAATGTTTCAAATAAAATAGCGCGTAAATTTTACGAACGTCATGGTGTAACTGAAATTGAAAAAGCATTTGAATTACAATGGGATCCAGGAAAATCCCGTGTAATGACTACCAAATATTGTATCAAATACGAATTAAAAAAATGTCCGATACACCAAAAAGACATTGTAGGTGTCAAAGTAAAAGAACCATTGGTATTAAAGCAAGGCGAACTGGAATACAAACTAAAGTTCAATTGTAAACCTTGTGAAATGGAAATTTGGGAAAAAGACGCCGAATTTGAAATTGAGGAAGATCATTTTCATTAAAAACACAAAACCGATACTTTTCTAAGTGTCGGTTTTTTTTATTTGAGCGTGTCCCTCCGGGTCGGGCTATGCGCTACAAGTCCTCGCACTTCCTTCGTCAGGCTCCGGGCTTTCCACTCCTATCCCTCACGCAAAACGTAAACCAAGAACTCTTTCGTTTATAATTTCACTTTACATCCTCACAAACTTGTCATTTCGAGCGAAGTCGAGAAATCTTCGCACGAAACTCGACAAAGTTTGGTGATTCAAATTATGGAGCTACTCGTAAAGATTTCTCCTTCGTCAGAAATGATAAACTTTATGATTACTGAACATAAAAATTAATTTCACGATAAATTAAATCCGCCAAATCTCCAGAATTAACGTGAAAATAAATTCCATTTTTATTTATCTTTACTCTCAAAACTAACTTCAAATGAGATCAGAAAACAAGATTACATTATACTCTATTATTGCCGGAGTTTTTGTGTGTTCTCTGTTCCCATTTTTAATATTTTCTAAAAGCCTATTTGTTGACTTATGTACTCAAATATGCAATTTCGGTCTTTTTTGGACCCCAATATTTTGGGGGATTTTACTCCCCTTATTCATCGTTTTTCTATTTTGGAATACGGCTAAAAAAATCAGTTTCTCATTAGATCAGATATCTTATCTAAAAGCCTGCTCTCAATTTTCTTTTGCAGTAAGTTCAAAGCTTATAGTATCCCTTTTTACAATATATACAATAGGAATGTTTGTTAATGGAATATCATTTGCATTACGATCACAAATTCCATATCAAATTTTATTTACAATCCTAATGATTTTATTTTTATCATTTACCTTAATGTTACTTACTTTTTTAAGCAGTTTAGTATTTATAAAACTAAGTCAAAACCCTCAAAATCTAAATTAAAAATGAAAATACTACTTCTAGGTTCAGGCGAATTAGGAAAAGAATTCACCATTGCCGCACAAAGAATCGGTCAGACCATAATTGCTGTTGACAGTTACGAAAACGCTCCTGCAATGCAGGTCGCTCATGGTTTTGAAGTAATCAATATGCTCGACGGCGAAGCACTTGACCGCATAGTAGCCAAACACCAACCTGACTTTATTGTCCCTGAGATAGAAGCCATTCGTACCGAACGTTTTTACGATTACGAAAAACAAGGCATCACCGTTGTTCCTTCTGCCAAAGCGGCCAATTTTACCATGAATCGCAAAGCAATTCGCGATTTAGCCGCAAAAGAATTAGGCTTAAAAACAGCCAAATACCAATACGCAACTTCGGCAGAAGAATTACAAAAAGCCGTTCAGGAAGTTGGAATTCCATGCGTAGTAAAACCGTTGATGTCGTCTTCAGGAAAAGGACAATCGACCATTAAAAATCAGGAAGATATTCTGAAGGCTTGGGAATATGCCGTTGCAGGTTCCCGAGGAGATGTTATCGAAGTGATCGTGGAAGCTTTTGTAGATTTCAATTCTGAAATTACACTTTTGACAATTACTCAAAATAACAATCCAACACTTTTTTGTGCTCCGATTGGTCACCGACAAGAACGTGGCGATTATCAGGAAAGCTGGCAGCCAGCAAAAGTCTCCGATAAAGATTTGTACGAAGCACAGGATATGGCCGAAAAGATTACCGAGGCCCTTGGTGGTGCCGGACTTTTTGGAGTTGAATTTTTCCTGACCAATGACGGTGTTTATTTCTCCGAACTTTCCCCACGTCCGCACGATACCGGAATGGTAACTTTGGCCGGAACTCAAAATTTTAATGAATTCGAATTGCATTTACGAGCCATTTTAAGCCTTCCAATTTTTGAAATCACCTTAGAAAAAGCCGGAGCAAGCGCTGTAATTTTAGCTTCTGAAGATTCTGCAAATCCAACTTTTACCGGAATCGAAAAAGTAGCTGCTTTACCCAAAACCGATTTCAGACTTTTTGGAAAACCAACCTCAAGACCGTACCGCAGAATGGGTGTTGTTTTAAGTCATGATACTTTAGTCACTCCAATCGAAGAAATAACAGAACGCGCAAAAGCAACTTCAAAACTAATAACTGTAAACTCTTAAAAAATGAAAAAACTAGTATTTCTTGCATTGTTATTTACCGGCCTTAACATGCAGGCTCAAGACAAAGAAAAAACCGAAAAACCTCAAATTGTAGAAACCGCTTGTGGTGAATGCCAATTCGGAATGAAAGGTGACGCTTGTGATCTTGCTGTTCGCATTGACGGAAAATCCTATTTTGTTGACGGAACAACCATTGACGAACATGGTGATGCTCACGCAAAAGATGGTTTTTGCAATGCAATCCGTAAAGCTGCTGTAACAGGAAAAATAGAAAATGACCGTTTTAAAGTGACTACATTTACTTTAATAAAACAAAAATAATGGCGCTGATTCTTGACAATATTGCCAAGCATGTTGCATTGACTCCGGATGAGCAGGCACTTTTTTTATCCAAAACAGAAACACATACCTATAAAGCCAAGACCATTTTATTAAATGCGGGCGAAATATGTAAACATTCTTATTTTGTGAATTCAGGGATTTTAAGAAGCTTTAACATCAACGATAATATTGTTGAACATGTACTTTCTTTTGCCTGCGAAGGCTGGTGGATGAGTGACATGTACAGCTATTTTTCACAGAAACCCGGACAGCTTTTTATAGAAGCTCTAGAAGAAACTGAAATCGTTTCGTTATCAAAAGAAAACCAGGAGCAATTGTATCTTCAAATTCCAAAATTAGAACGTTTTTTCAGAATTCTAATCGAAAATTCATTAGTTGCCAATCAGCAAAGACTAATGGACAATCTGAGCTTACCCGCAGAAGAACGCTTTGAAAAATTCTGCGCCAAATATGGAACATTGGTTCACAAAGTCCCTCAAAAACAAATTGCTTCTTTCATTGGTGTTACGCCAGAGTTTTTTAGTAAAATGAAAGCAAGACTTTTGAAGAAATAAAGTTTTTTTATTGCCACAGATTTCACAGATTAAAGTGATTTTTTTTGCCACGAATTTCACTAATTCACGTGAATTTTAATTCCATTATTAAACCAATTAATTAGTGAAATTCGTGGCCATATTTTTTTAATTCTTTTAATCTGTGAAATCTGTGGCAAAAAAAGAAAAAACACGGCTCAAACAAGAACCGTGTTTTTTTTATGAATTAAAATTGCTCAACCTCCGTAGAATGTTTCATTGCCGTAGTGGTTGACTTACCAATGGTAACCGTATTCTGAACCGCATCAAAATAAGAAGTCCCTACAAAAGCTTGGTGTTTAACCGCTCTAAAACCGTTTTTCTGTAAAGCAAATTCTCTTTCCTGTAACTCAGAATAACCCGCCATTCCACGTTCTTTGTACGCTTTAGACAGTTCAAACATACTAGTGTTTAAAGCATGGAAACCTGCTAAAGTGATGAACTGGAATTTATACCCCATCGCAGCCAAATCTTCTCTAAAAGTTTCCATTTCTGCCACTGATAATTTTGCAGCCCAATTAAAAGAAGGCGAACAATTATACGCTAACATTTTATCCGGAAATTCTTTTTTCATGGCATCAGCAAATTTTTTCGCATAAACCAAATCAGGATTACTGGTTTCCATCCAGATCAAATCGGCGTACGGTGCGTAGCTCAATCCTCTTGCAATTCCCTGATCAATACCGCAGTTTACATAAAAGAAACCTTCATTGGTTTTTTCACCAGTAATAAACTTAGCATCTCTCGGATCTGCATCACTCGTTAGTAAATTAGCGGCATCTGCATCGGTTCGCGCTACAATAAGTGTAGGAACCCCCATAACATCTGCTGCTAATCGAGCCGCAATTAGTTTATTAATCGCTTCCTGAGTTGGTACCAAAACCTTCCCTCCTAAATGCCCGCATTTTTTAGCAGAACTCAACTGATCTTCAAAATGAACCCCAGAAGCACCGGCCTCAATCATCGATTTCATTAGTTCAAAAGCATTTAAATTTCCACCAAAACCTGCTTCGGCATCGGCTACAATGGGCACTAAATAATCTATTTTATCTTCTACTTTATTTACCACCTGAATCTGATCAGCTCGCAATAAAGCACTATTAATTTTTTTCACAACCATTGGTACACTATTTACCGGATAAAGCGATTGATCCGGATACATTTCTCCGGCCAGATTCGCATCAGCAGCCACTTGCCAACCACTTAAATAAATCGCTTCCAAACCGGCATCAACTTCCTGAATCGCCTGATTCCCTGTTAAAGCCCCTAATCCAGCTACATAATCCTGACTTTTTAACTTTCTCCATAATTTTTGCGCCCCTATTTTAGCAATAGAGTGCTCAATCTGATAAGAACCCTGAAGCGTCACCACTTCGGTAGCAGTATACGGACGTTCAACACCTTTCCATCTTGGGTTCGTAATCCAATCGTTAATCAATTCCTGAATTCTGTCTTCTGTTGTTTTCATAAATAATATAGTTAAGTTGGTTAGTAAAAAGTTTGCAGTCTCAGTTTTCAGTTTTCAGCTGAGACTTAAAAAAAAATTAATTAGTATAATGAGTTATTTTAACATGCAGGAACATCTCTTTTCTTTCTGATGAAGTTTGTTCCATTTGTTTTAAAACACATAGCTATGTGCAAAATCAAGATTTCTTAAAATATCCCTTCCTGTAATTTTACATCTATGTTTCTATGTGTTAAAAAAAAAGTTCAACAGCTCTTATAAATATTTGTAACATGGAATCGTCAAAAAGTCAACAAAATCAGCATTAACAACTAATCTTTCCAGTACTTTTTCAGCCAAAGGAAATTGTCGTTTTTCGTAGTTTTCTGCTCCCAATTCCGTTTTTATTTTATGGAATTCCTCTAAAGCCAATTCGTGATAATAGGCCAGATTCAACTCTTTGTCAGTATCCAAAACCACTTTATTCTGAAGCCACTGCCACAATTGTGATCTCGAAATCTCAGCCGTTGCCGCATCTTCCATCAAATTATGCAAAGCTGCTGCACCCTGACCATTCAACCACGAAGCCAAATACAAAACCCCAACATTGATGTTTTTTCGAACTCCATTTTCAGTAATGATTCCAATTGGTGGTTCAATCAGATCCGCTTCCGTAATTTTTCGGTGTTCTCTTTTGATATGAATCTGGTTTGGGGTTGGCATTCCGGCATCAAAAACTTCTTTCGCCAGCGCAACCAAATCCGGATGTGCTACCCAGGTGCCATCATGACCATTTCGAACTTCACGTTCTTTATCGGTTTTTACTTTTGCAAAAGCAACAGCATTGGCTTCTTCGTTATTTTTAATCGGAATCTGAGCCGCCATTCCTCCAATAGCATGAATTCCTCTTTTATGACATCTCTGAATTACCAAATTCGAATAAGCATTCATAAACGGTGAAGTCATATTTACCTGATCGCGATCCGGAACAATAAACTTCGAATTTTTACGGAATTTTTTGATGTACGAAAAGATATAATCCCAACGGCCACAATTCAATCCCACTATATGCTCTTTCAATTCGTAGATAATTTCATCCAACTGAAAACTGGCTGTGATGGTTTCTATTAACACCGTAACTTTGATCGTTCCCCTTGCTAATTTTAAATAATCTTCGGTAAAATCAATTACAGTATTCCACCAACGCGCTTCTAAATAATGTTCCAATTTTGGAATATAGAAATAGGGTCCGGAATTATTTTCAAGCAATTGTTTATGATTGTGAAAAACATACAAACCAAAATCCATCAAAGAACCTGAAACCATTTGACCTTCTATCTGAAGGTGTTTTTCTAAAAGATGCAAACCTCTTGGACGAACAATTAAAGTCGCTATTTTTTCATTTAGCTGATAGGTTTTGTTTTTTGAAAGATCCGTATGCGAAATCGTTTTGTTAACCGCATCTATTAAATTAACCTGCCCCTCCATCAAATTTTGCCAAGTTGGAGAAGTACTGTCTTCAAAATCGGCCATAAATGTTTTTGCTCCTGAATTCAAGGCATTGATAATCATTTTGCGATCAACCGGCCCAGTAATTTCAACTCTTCTGTCCAATAAATCTTTTGGTGTTTCACCGGCAGTCCAATTGCTTTCTCTAACCTCTTTGGTCTCTAAAGGAAAAGCAGGCATGACACCTTGATCAAAACCGACTTGCGCTTGGTCTCTTTGCAACAAAAGTAATTTTCGTTGTGATTCGAATTTCTTATGCAATTCTGTTATAAAAGCAATTGCATCATCGGTCCAAATACTTGGATAAGAAAGCTTTTTTTCGGCTAAAAATTCCATTGCCGTCTCGGTAATCTCAAATTGGTTTTTCATAGCTGCAGATTTTATTTTTAAATAGTTAAATAAGATATTGTCTCAACTGATTCATGCCTTTTAAAACATTTCACTTCTAACAATCTAACCTCTAACTTGTTTTACACTACAATGTTATGAAAAAGTTTTTTACAAAACAAGCGAACGTTCGCTAAATGTGTAAAATATTTTTTTGGCGATTGTTTTTTTATTGGTTACATTTGATACTATGGATATCGAAAAAGACTATATAAAGCTGATTTTTGGGCTAAAACTCAAGCAGGTCCGCACCCAAAAGAACCTTTCGCTTTTTGGCTTAGCCAAATTGACCAACCTTTCAAAATCGTATTTAAACGAAATTGAAAAGGGAAAAAAATATCCCAAAACCGATAAAATTTTACTTTTATGTGAGCATCTCGATGTTTCTTACGACCAAATGGTCTCTTTAAAACTCGACAACAACCTCGCTCCGATTGGTGAAATTTTAAAATCCGGTATTTTAAAAGAGATTCCTTTAGAACTTTTTGGAATCCAGGAAGCGGATCTAATTGATATTATTGCGAATGCTCCGGCAAAAGTCAATGCCTTTATCAGTACGATAATTGAAATTGCACAACATTATAATTTAAGTCGCGAAAGTTTCTTTTTAGCTGCTTTGCGTTCGTATCAGGAAGCACACAGTAATTATTTTGAAGATTTAGAAAATAAGGTAATTGCTTTCTCCAAATCCTTTCAAATCAATTTAGATACTAAGATCAGTATTGAAGAATTACAGGCGATTCTAAAAGAAGAATACGAATACACTATAAAAGAAATTGCTTTTACCGATCAGGAAGCATTAGGCGATTTACGTTCCATTTATGTCCCAAAAAGCAAAACACTATTACTTTCTACAGAAATTGACGACCCACAAAAAGCATTTATACTTGCCAAAGAAATAGCCTACAATTATTTAAACCTATCCGACAGATTACTGACTTTCAGTTGGATTAAATTTGATAACTTCGATCAGGTGCTCCATAATTTTTATGCTTCGTACTTTGCCGGAGCTTTATTGCTGCCAAGACAATTGGTTGTAGACAAAATCAATGCATTCTTAAATAACGAACAACCTAAACCGGAACAGTTTGTAGCTTTAATTGAAAGTTTCGAAGTTTCACCGGAATCTTTCTACCAACGATTAACCAATTTATTACCGAAAGACTTTCATCTGAAGAATCTCTTCTTCCTAAGATTATCTCATAAAATTGGCTCTGATTTTTATCAGATAAAAAAAGAACTACACATTACCAATCAGCAGGAACCACACGCAAACGAAACCAATGAGCATTACTGCCGAAGATGGGTTTCGGTAAAAACGATTGACGAAGCCATCAGACAAAATAAACCCCACTTTTTTGATGCTCAGATTTCGAGTTATGCGAATAGCGGGAATGAATACCTGGTTTTTTCTTCCGCTACAAAAGATCCGTTTGTTGAGAATTGTATAAGAAGTATTTCTGTTGGCATTTTGATCAATCCAACGATGAAAAAGAAATTCAAATTCATCGACGGAAAACCACTCACCAAACAAATCGTAGGCGTAACCTGCGAAACTTGTGCCGTAAAAGATTGCCTGGAAAGAGCTTCCCCTCCTATTGCATTAGAGAAAAAGAAACGTCATGAGGATACAGATGCCGTTGTGCAGCAGTATATAACGCAGTATAGCTAAAAGATTTTAGATTGCTGATTTTAGATTTTAGATTAAAGACTGTTGATTGAAGATTATTGATTGAAAATTATTGATTGAAAATTATTGATTGAAAATTATTGATTGAAAATTATTGATTGAAAATTATTGATTGAAGATTGTTGATTGAAGATTGTTGATTGAAGATTGTTGATTTCAGATTGTTGATTTCAGATCGTTGATTTCAGATCGTGATTATTGATTTTAGATTTTCTCGCACCTTGTCATTTCGAAGAATGAGAAATCACACTAGAAACTCCGTTTCAATTTTCCGCAATTTTGTCATACTGAGGAACGAAGTATCTTCACGAGATAATCCGTAAAGTGTAGCTCAACAGTATCGATTCAGCAAACACAGATCCATCGTTCCTCAGGACAACAAACAGTACGGAGTTTCTCATGCGCTTTCTCGACTTTGCTCAGAAATGACAAATTA
>NZ_LEKS01000016.1:0-134672 GCF_001027725.1 Flavobacterium sp. ABG | reverse complement strand
TTTTTGTGTCCTTTCGACGAAGGAGAAATCTTCGTTTGCTGAATCTACAATCTGATACTTTCTTTGTGGAGCTACTTGTGAAGATTTCTCCTTCGTCGAAAGGACAAGATTACGGACAATTGAAATGGAAATACACTATCGTTTGTCTAAACTGTGTACTACCACGCTAATCTGTCGATTCGTGGAAATTCGTTCAATTCTTAGCGATTACTTTACATATAAGCACGCAGATCAAGCAGATTAAACAGATTTTCACTGATCTTTTCTTCTACCCTTTTTTGTCAGGCTGAGCGAAGTCGAAGCCCCATTTTTGTGTCCTTTCGACGAAGGAGAAATCTTCGTTTGCTGAATCTACAATCTGATACTTTCTTTGTGGAGCTACTTGTGAAGATTTCTCCTTCGTCGAGAGGACAAGATTGCGGACAATTGAAATGGAAATGTACTGTCGTTTCTCTAAACTGCGCACTACCACGCTAATCTGTCAATTCGTGGAAATTCGTTCAATTCTTTGTAATTACTTTACATATAAGCACGCAGATTAAGCAGATTAAACAGATTTTCACTGATCTTTTCTTCTACCCTCTTTTGTCAGGCTGAGCGAAGTCGAAGCCCCTTTTTTGTGTCCTTTCGACGAAGGAGAAATCTTCGTTTGCTGAATCTACAATCTGATACTTTCTTTGTGGAGCTACTTGTGAAGATTTCTCCTTCGTCGAAAAGACAAGATTACGGGTAATTGAAATGGAAATACATCATCGTTTGTCTAAACCGTGTACTATCACGCTAATCTGTCGATTCGTGGAAATTCGTGTAATTCGTTGCGAAAATTTCATTACTTAAATCAAATAAAAAACCTAATTTAGCTTACCAAATCAAACCTAAAAATCATGAAACTTACGATTCCCCTGTCGGCACTATTCCTTTTACTTACTACCAATTTATTCAGTCAGACGGTTGAAGACTTAAAACTAAAAAACAAAGAAATTCCCAAAAGTTATATCGTAAACCAAGGCAATGTTTGTATTTCTCCTCAGGCTTGTACTTTTTATAATGATATTGAAACTTACAGTAACATTGTCGGAAAATTAAAGAGCAAACAAATTCAAAGTTTCAAAAGTAAAACAGACAGTGGGTCTATTATGTATTTCGAATTTGAACAAGTATTCAAAGGCGACAGGTTCCTGCAAGGAATGTTATGGAGAAAAGACGGTGAACCAACAGAGGAACATCCGGAAGAGTATCTTGCAAAAGGAAAATTTTTAATCATTTGGAGTTTTCATTCTGACAGTCCAATTAAGGAAAAATCAGAAACCAAAGTAGACGCTATTTTGCAATAAATAACAAGACCAAATGAGAAGAATATTTTTTCTACTACCCTTTTTACTATTATTCCAAACATCATATTGTGATATTGTTCCGGAGAATTCACATTTTGTTCAGAAGTGTGTCAAAATAACTAATATAAAAGACTTTCCAAATTTTAGTATCGTAGCTTGTACACAGCGTCCAATGGAAAGGATAGTAGAATCTTACATTTTAAATCCGAATGATTGTATCGAAAAAGGGTACAAATTCAATAGACTTTATATAATGGCTACTAGAAGAAGTTATCTCGAAAGCAGGCCTAAAGGCTCGATAGACTGGCTCAATGATAGAAATATCATAGAATCCTCTATCTCAATTGATAGTGGCGGTGGTAATGTAAGTAATGATAATCCTATGTCTTCTGTAGAAGAATATTATGAAATTGTAGAAATCACAAATACTAATTTCGTGATTTATAAATGCAAAGAGCTCATACGCTATAATGACGGAAGACCAATCACACTAAAAAAATATCCTTTCCCTGAAGTTCGTAGAAAACCTAAAAACCACAAAACCAACGAAATACCTGAGATTTATCCTCATACAGAGATCTTCAACTTTTTAAAAGTTTTGCTACTTACCGTATTTATAGAAACCATTCTTTTATTTCTTCTTTTTAAAACTAAATACAAGACATTACAAATAGAAAATAAGCTTTTATTATTAACAGGAGTTACAACTTCTTTTTTGACTTTACCCTATGTTTGGTTTGTGTTTCCGGCATTCATTCAATCTAGAATTCCCTATATTTTATACAGCGAATGTTTTGCTATAGTAATAGAATCTGTACTGATTTATAAATTATTAAAAATAGAATACAAAAAAGCCTTATTAGTATCTATTCTCTGTAATGGAATTTCATTTTTAATTGGGTTAATTCTAAATTCAATGAGCTTCTTATAGAATTAAAATCGCCTACTATCTTGTTAAGAAAATGGATATTAATCAAAGCTTCATTTTTAATTTGTAATTTCGACAACTTAAAAAACATAAAAATGAAACCACAAATACGAATCCTAATTTATTCTCTATTATTCTTCACTTATAGCTTTTCGACTTCGTTATTACTCGAACTAGGCGAAAAACTAAAGGATCACAGATTTATAACTTTAGGCTGCGGTTTCCTTCTTATAAATCTCATTTTTTCATTTTTTGTATTAAAATGGAGTCCTTTATTAAATATAGTCTCTTCCATTTTAATTGCAGCTTTGGCGCTATACTTGGCGTTAAGGGTTGGAGATTTGCACCTGTTTAGAAAATATGATGCTTATGGGATCAAAACCGCATTAATGGCCAATGCCCTTTTTTCAATTTTATTTTGGGAAATTGTTTACCAGATAAGGCGTAGAAAACAATTGTAGAAACGCACTGCTGTGCGTCTCTACTATGAATTTAATCGCTCGATCAAAAAATTCAGCTTAATAAATATCGAATAAGTACCATTACGGAACGAATTTTAATCTCCGAAAAAAGGCATCTCATCAAATTTTCTGATGAAAAATAAATTTCTAATCTAGCCCCGATAGAGCCGGTATCCTCGAAGTGAAACGCAGAGATAAAGGCGAAAGCGGGACTGCGGGTCATTTTGAAAATAAAAATTTCTGCTTCTGAAATTTGAGAAAAATCAAAAATTAATTTCCAAAAAAAGGCATAGTTGTTGAAAGTTAAAAGAGATATCTTTACACCTTCAAAAGTTACACCCATGCAAAAAATTACATTACTTGTTTCTATTTTATTTCTAGCGTTCTCTTGTGGCGTAAAAACGACACAATCACTGATCAGTGACGGGGATTACGATGGTGCTATAAATCGTGCTGTCGACGCATTAAGAACCAAAAAAGATTCTAAAGGAAAACAGGATTATGTGTATTTACTCGAAGAAGCTTATGCAAAAGCCAAAGACAGAGATTTACGCAATCTTGAAATGATGGATAAAGAGAAAAATCCCGCCAATCTGGAGCGTATCTATAACACCTATGTACAGTTAAACAATCGTCAGGAGAAAATCAGACCTTTATTACCGCTTCCTTTATTAAAGCAAGGTAAAAATGCTAGTTTTCCATTTGACAATTATTCTACTCAGATTGCAAGCAGTAAAATCGCTTTGTCAAAATACTTGTATGATAATGCGCAAATTCTTCTAAAATCAAAAAACAAACTAGATTCCAGAAAAGCTTATGATGATTTGGCTTTTATCGAAAGTATCAATCCAAATTACAAGAATGCGAAAAAATTAATGGATGATGCACAGTTTAAAGGAACTGATTTTGTAAACGTTTACGCTACAAACGAAACGAATATGATCATTCCGATACAATTGCAGAATGATTTATTAGATTTCAGTACTTACGGCTTAAACGATAAATGGACGGTTTACCATAGTATCAAACAAAAAAATGTGACGTATGACTATGGTCTGATCTTAAATTTCAGAGAGATATTCATTTCACCTGAACAGATTAAAGAGAAAGAATTCATTAAAGAAAGACAAATTAAAGACGGTCTTAAACCGCTTTTAGACAGTAGAGGAAGACCCGTAAAAGACAGTTTAGGACGTGCCATAAAAGTAGATAATTTTAAAACACTCAAAGTTAACATCTACGAATACAGACAATTTAAGTCTTGTGAGGTAACGGCGAAAGTAGATTATGTTGATTTAAAAACCAATCAACTTATGCAATCCTTTCCTATTACTAGTGAGTTTGTTTTTGAGAACATTTATTCGACCTATCGCGGTGACAGAAATGCCTGTGACGAAAATTATTTAGGCTATTTTAACAAACGTGCCGTGCCGTTTCCGAACAATGAACAAATGGTGTTTGATACCGGAGAAGATCTAAAAGCCAAATTCAAAAATATCATTGTCCGAAACAGATTCAGATAATCCGTTAAAAACAACATTCCGATCCCATTTGTTCAAAGCAAATGGGATTTTTTATTGTGTTTTTCGCACCAAAATTCCATTCCAAATAGCTCTATTTTCTATTCTCTATTATCTTATCCTACTACTCTTCAATAAATCCGGTTAAAGGTTTTTTTTGATCTCAACTTCTTATTTAATCCTAAATTTAGAATCAAAAACAACTGTTGCAACGTCAACAGATAACAACCGTATTGCAAGTATTCGAAATAGGAATAGGTAAACTCAAAAAGAGATGCTAAAGCTATAACACATAAAAAAAACACCTTTTTATAGCGGTACTTATAAAAGTAAACAAACTGTAATAAAATAGAAACCGGTAGTGCCAAAACGATAAGAATACCCAAAACTTCTATATACGGAAATCGATAAGGAGGCTTGAAATTGCTAATAAAATTGTAACAATCCTGAAAATAATTAACGGAAAAAGAAACTGAATTAATGTCGGCATTATTTACATTTCCGATCTGATCGGAAGCAAAAAGGAAATCCATCGTAAACGGAAGAAATAACAATAAAAATCCACCTAAGATAATTAGAAGGAACCCTTGTCTATATAAAAACTCATTTTTAATCATCTTGTTTTTTTGCCTAAAAATGACCTAAAGATAAGGTATTAATTCACAATTGTCATCATCAAATTCATATCAAAACTCTTTAGCGATTAAAAAAAAAGTTAAAAAAATAACGCGAAACCAAAAAGTTGCATATATTTGCAACTGATTGATTGCGTATTTAAACAAATAAAAATGAAACGAGATGTTTTTCAGGCCATTGCCGACCCAACCCGAAGAGCTATATTAGTATTAATTTCTTCCAGTGCATTAACCCCAAATGCAATTGCAGAACAATTTAATACTACAAGACAAGCCGTTTCTAAACACATTAAAATCCTTAATGAATGCGAATTATTGGAGGAAAAGAAAATGGGAAGAGAAATCTATTATCAGCTTAAAATTGACAAAATGAAGGAAATAGATAAATGGTTAGAACAATTTAAAGAGATCTGGGAAAATCGTTTCAATCAACTGGATCAAGTATTAATGAATTTAAAAGCTAAAGAAAATGAAAACTAATCTTTTAATGGATTTTACCGTTGACAAAGAAAATTGTACGGTAAACGTAAAACGTGAATTTAATGCTTCAATTGCAAACGTTTGGTCTGCCTGGACAGAAGCTGAAATCCTGGATCAATGGTGGGCGCCTGCTCCATACAAATCCAAAACAAAAAGCATGGATTTTAAAGTTGGAGGCCATAGACTATATGCAATGGTAGACCAGGAGGGCAAAGAAGGTTGGGCTTTGGTTGATTATATTTCGATTTCGCCAAAAAGCAATTTTAAAACTCTCGGAGCATTTTGTGATAGCGAAGGGAATATCAATCCTGATTTTCCTCGTTCTAACTGGAGTGTCTCCTTTTCTCAACAAGGTGATATTACAATTGTTGATGTGGTTATTAAACACAAACAATTGTCAGATATAGAAAAGTATATTGCAATGGGTTTCAAAGAAGGATTTACAAGTATTCTTGAGAATTTAGATAAAATCTTTGAAGCAAAAAAATAATTGCACATGCAATCCGTGGAGATGCACAGCAGCAGAGATGCACAGTAGAGATGCACTGCTGTGCATCTCTACAAAATAAATTTGTGGAATATCGTTAAATAAGTTCCAACAGTTTTGTACATAGAAGCTTTGTTTTTCTTAAATTCGTTTACGTTACTAATTTAAAAAAAACGTAATATGAATTCAAAACTAGTCAAACTCTTTTTACGTCTTGCGATCTCGGCAGGATTTCTTTCTGCTGTTGCGGATCGATTTGGATTATGGAGCAAAGAAAATTCGGTTTGGGGAAATTGGGAAAACTTTCTTGCTTACACAAAAATATTGAATCCACTGATTCCAGATAGCTTGTTATCACCTGTCGGAGTTATTGCGACTGCACTTGAAATCATTTTTCCGGTTTTTCTTTTAATTGGTTTTAAGACCGAATTGTTTGCCAAACTGAGCGGGTATTTACTATTGCTTTTCGGATTATCAATGGTATTTTCTGTCGGAATAAAAACACCTCTTGATTATTCGGTTTTTACCGGTGCCGCCGCCTGTTTTGCATTGAGTTTACTTAAAGAAAAGTATCTGGAGCTTGATACTGCGATTGCAAACAGATAAAAATGTTTCCGTTTTTTTTGATTACTGATCCCTTAAAACTAAATCATGAAAGCCAACAAAACAAGCCGAACTGCACAATATATGGCACTGTTCAGAGCATTAGAAAGTCAGCGTAATTTAAATGACAGACTATTTTCTGATCCTTATGCCATTCATTTTTTGGATCCTAAACTTAGACTAACCGTACATTTATCTAAAAACAAACAGGTTAGTAAATACATCAGCACTACGATTCAGAATAAAATTCCGGGTGCCTTTTCGTCGGGATTGGCGCGGACAAAATATATTGATGATTTACTTCAATCCACTATTTTGGGAGGTGTTACACAAGTCTTCATTTTAGGTGCTGGTTTTGACACCAGAGCTTTACGTCTTGATTTTCTAAAATCCGTCTCTGTTATAGAAATTGATCACCCCAACACCTCAAATTTTAAAATTGGTACCTTCAAAAAACGAATTGGAAAACCGCTGGAGAACATCACCTACTGCCAAATTGATTTCAACAAACAAAGTCTTGATGAATTGGCAGTACAATATCATTTTGATTTCACAAAACCGACAACCCTGATTTGGGAAGGCGTTACCAATTATTTAACGGCAGAAGCCGTAAGCAATACATTTGCTTTTATTTCTAAATTTCCAAAAGGCAGCTCTATTATCTTTACTTATGTACACCAGGAAATCCTTACCAACCCCTCTTCTTTTTTAGGAGGCGAAAAACTTTTAAAAGATTTAGAAAAACTGGAAGAGCATTGGACATTTGGTTTTCTTCCGTCTGAACTGCCCGATTACTTAAAACAATTTAATCTGAACCTCATCGAAGATTTAGGTGCAAAAGAATATCGCGAAAAATATCTGCCCAATCGAAATGAAAAGGGCTATGAATTTTATCGTGTTGCTATTGCCAAAAAATAACGCATTGTCAACGCAACAGCATGGTGCTTTTGAGATTTCAGAAAAACATTTGTATCTTTGCAGCAATTAAACTAAAAAGGTAATTCTTATGTGAAAAATAATTTCTTCCGGAAAAAATAGATAGAAAACCTAATGTGGTTCGCTATGATTATTCACTCTTAAAGAAGAAATTATGCTTACTTTACAAAACATTTCATACCTACATACGAACAAGGACTTACTGTTCGATAAAATTAGTTTTACAGCCAACCGTCAGGACAAAATTGCTTTAATCGGCAATAACGGCAGTGGAAAATCTACCTTATTAAAAATTATTTCAGGCGAATTACAAGCTTCAGAAGGCTTATTGAAATCTGATTTAAAGCCCTATTATGTTCCGCAGATTTTTGGGCAATTTAATCATCTTTCCGTTGCTCAGGCCTTACAAATTGACGATAAACTAAATGCTCTCAATGAAATTCTTCAAGGAAATGTAACCGAAACCCATCTAAACATTCTTGGTGATGATTGGACAATTGAAGAGCGTTGTGCCGAAGCGCTTCATTACTGGCAATTACAAAACTTAGATCTAAATCAAAAACTGGAGCATTTAAGTGGCGGTCAAAAAACTAAAATTTTCCTTGCCGGAATTTCAATTCACAAGCCCGAACTTGTGTTGCTGGATGAGCCAAGTAATCATTTAGATTTGGCAGGACGAACATTGTTATATAATTTCATTCAGAATACCTCATGCACCTTAATTGTGGTAAGTCATGATAGAAAGTTATTGAATCTGCTGGACATGGTTTATGAATTAACCAAACGCGGCATTACGGTTTACGGAGGTAATTATGATTTTTATGCCGAACAAAAACAGATCGAAAACAATGCCTTAAATCAGGATATTCACAGCAAAGAAAAAGCATTACGAAAGGCAAAAGAAAAGGAACGTGAAACTTTGGAACGCCAGCAAAAACTCGATGCACGTGGAAAAAAGAAACAGGAAAAAGCCGGAGTTTCCCGTATCATGATGAATACCTTACGGAACAATGCTGAAAACAGTACTTCGAAAGTCAAAAACAATCATGCCGAAAAAGTCAGTGGTATTTCCCGGGAGTTACAGGAATTGCGTTCAGGTGTAGCCGAAATCGATAAAATGAAATTCGGATTTGATACCACTAATTTGCATAATGGCAAAACATTATTTACCGCAATCGACATTAATTATACTTTTAAGAATCGGTATCTTTGGAATAATGATCTCAGCTTTCAGCTTTTAAGTGGTGAACGAATTGCTTTGAAAGGAGCAAATGGCTCCGGTAAAACAACTTTAATTAAAATAATCACCGGAATGTTGATTCCGCAGCAAGGAAGCATTTACAGAGCGGAATGCAAATCCGTTTATATTGATCAAGATTATTCTTTAATTGACAATCGCCTTTTAGTTTATGAAATGGCCGAGAAATTCAATACTTCCGGTTTACAGCAACACGATATCAGGATGAGACTTAATCGTTTTTTATTTTCTCAAAATGAATTAGACAAACCTTGCAGCGTATTAAGTGGAGGAGAAAAAATGCGCTTACTGCTTTGTTGTCTGACGATAAACAATCAATCGCCTGATCTTATTATTCTGGATGAACCGACCAATAATTTAGATATTCAGAATATCGAAATTCTTACCGCTGCCATTAATGAATATCAGGGAACTTTGATTGCGATCTCACATGACGACTCTTTTTTAGAACAAATAAACATTCAAAAGACAATTGATCTTGACCACCAAAAAACTCGTATTTAATTTTTAAATTTGTTTGAATTAGCCGAAATTAACCTTAATTTTTTTGATGATGAGTGTAAATAAAGAAACCATAGAAGAATATATGAACGCTTTCAAGGTGAGTGATCACGAGACAGTTCTTGCTTGTCTAACAGACGATATTGTCTGGGAAATGCCCGGGATTTATCAACATGTTGGCAAAGAAGCATTTGATAAAGAAATTGAAAATGAAAACTTTATCGGCAGTCCAACGATTCAGATTATAAAACTGATTGAAGAAAACAATATCGTAATTGCAGAAGGCGCCGTACAAGGCATGATGAAAAACGGAAATATACTAGATGCTGTTTTTTGCGATGTTTTTGAAATGGAAAAGGGAAAAATAAAAAAGTTAACCTCCTATCTCATGTCAAAGAATGCTTCTCTTAAATTCGAATAACAAAGAAATGCAAATTCCAAATTTTTTAAATTCCAAATTCCAATGTTGGGGTTAACTGTTGGGGGCACAAAGCTAAAACTTTGTTTTATTTGATAATAAATAGTTGTCTTTTTCTAAAGTAAAATGTCTTTTCGAACTTAAAATATTCACAAAGTATTTCAAAAAAAACCTTACGAACTCGTATGTTTAACTAAGCAAACATAGGAGTTCGCATAGGTTTGACCTAGATTTAAATAAAAAAAATCTAAAGTCTAAAATCTACAATCTAAAATCTAAAGTCTTACCCCAGCCAGCCTTCCCTATCCAGACTTCGGTACTGAATTGCTTCGGCTATGTGGGACGAAATTACGGTTGGTGCGGCCTCTAAATCGGCGATTGTGCGTGCTACTTTCAGAATCCTGTCGTAGGCACGAGCAGAGAGGTTAAGGCGTTCCATCGCTGTTTTTAATAATAGTTTTGATTGTTCGTCGAGTGCGCAAAATTCTCTGATTTGCTTGGTGTTCATTTGAGCATTGTAATGAATATTAGGCAGCTGATCAAAACGAATGGATTGTAGTTCCCGCGCTGCTGTTACACGTTTTCGAATTTCGACACTACTTTCTGCTTTTCTGTCGTCTGATAATTTTTCGAAAGGAACAGGAGTTACTTCTATATGAATATCAATCCGGTCTAATAAAGGGCCTGAAATCTTACTCAGATACCGTTGCATTTCATGCGGCGAAGAAGTATTTGGCGCGCTTGGATCGTTAAAAAACCCACTTGGACTTGGATTCATACTCGCCACCAGCATAAACGATGACGGGTAGGTTACCGTAAATTTAGCCCTTGAAATTGTTACTTCACGATCTTCCAGCGGTTGACGCATCACCTCAAGAACATCCCGTTTGAATTCAGGTAATTCATCCAGAAATAAAACACCATTGTGCGCCATCGAAATTTCACCAGGCTGCGGATAACTCCCTCCTCCAACTAAAGCCACATTAGAAATAGTATGATGCGGACTTCTGAAAGGCCTTTGATTCATTAGCCCCACTTCTTTTAATTTTCCGGCAACGCTATGAATTTTAGTCGTTTCTAAAGCTTCACGCAAAGTCATGGGTGGCAGAATACTGGGCAATCTTTTGGCCAACATTGTTTTTCCAGCTCCGGGCGGGCCGATCAAAATAATATTATGTCCCCCTGAAGCTGCAATTTCCATACATCGTTTTATGCTTTCCTGTCCACGGACGTCTGAGAAATCAAATTCAGGAAAATCGAGTGTTTTATAAAATTCAGCTCTGGTATCAATTGTGGTGGGTTCAAGCGTGCCTTTTCCTTCAAAGAAGTCAACTACTTCTTGCAGGTTTTCAACACCATAAACATCTAAACCTGCTACAATTGCAGCCTCTTTTATATTTTGTTTTGGCAGGAAAAAACCTTTATATCCTTCTTCTTTGGCTTTTATGGCAATTGGTAAAGCTCCGTTTATGGATTGCAAACTTCCGTCAAGCGAGAGTTCTCCCATAATTATATATTGATCCACATCAAGTGCTTTTATCTGATGTGATGCTGCCAAAATCCCAATCGCGAGTGTCAGGTCATAGGCGGAACCCTCTTTTCGTAAATCGGCCGGTGCCATATTGATGGTGATTTTTTTACCCGGAAAAGTATATGCATTATTCTTTAATGCCGCCGCAATGCGATAACTGCTTTCTTTTATGGCATTATCGGGTAAACCAACCAAATGATACCCGATTCCTTTATCCATATGAACTTCGACCGTAATTGTGGTAGCTTCTACTCCAAAAACGGCACTTCCGTAAACTTTTACTAACATAAACGCTTTTAATTAAATGTTTTTAAAGCTAATGAAAACAATTTAATTGTAGTTATTTTATTACAAATAAATATTCGAAATACTTTGCATTTAACTTTAACCTCTGCATTTTCTACAAATTCATACAAATCTCAATTCTTCTGTTATATCCGAAATCATTCTTCGATTACCTCTTATCTACGAACATCCGTTATGTATCGTAGCAAACTGGCTTAACAAAAAAAATCGATAAATCACTAAATAACAACTCACTCTGCTATTTTTTTATCAAAAATTTGTAATAAAATTCTATATTAGCGCTATCCAAAAAAATCAAAAAACCACTATGAATCACACCTCAAAACCAATTCAAAACAAGTCTTTTTCTTTTAGTCGGCAACTTGTTTTTTCTTTGCTTCTATCTTTTGGTATTGCCCTGCAAGTAAACGGCCAGCAAAAGAAGATTACTGAAAAATTTAAAAAGGAAACTGTTTTAAAGATAGATTCCCTTCTTCAAAAAAACTATATCTTCCCTGAAAAGGCAAAATTGATCGGAGCCCATTTAAAAGGGGCGTACAAAGATGGTAAATTTAAAAAATACGAACTGTTAGATTCTTTTTCAACAGCACTGACAAAAGAGGTAAGATTCATTAACGACGACAAACATTTGGGAATCAAGCCAAGATTTGTTCCCACAAAGGAAAAAACAAAATCAAATCAGGATTCTTATGAAATTTACCTTCATAACTTAACCGATGATCGCAAGCTGTCAAATGGTTTTAGAGAAGTCAAAATAATCGACGGTAACATCGGGTATCTTAATTTTAATTTTTTCATACACGAAACGAATCAAACCATTGATTCCTATCTGTATTTACTAGAAAAAACGGACGCCATCATTATTGATTTAAGAACCAATGGCGGCGGAAGCCCAAAAACGGTTCAATATTTATGCAGTTATTTTCTTAAAGCCCCTTTACTATTAAATACATTGTATTTTAGAAAAGACAACTATACAGAAGAATTTTGGGTAAAAGAGGTAAACGGAAAAAAGAGACTTGATGTTCCATTGTTTATTATTACCAGCGCAAAAACCTTTTCAGGAGCTGAAGAATTCAGTTATAATATGCAAACTCAAAAAAGAGCAACACTAATCGGTGAAACAACCGGTGGTGGCGCCAATCCCGCTGAGTCATTCGAAATTAATTCCCTGTTAGAAATATTCATTCCTACCGGAACTGGTATTAATCCCGTTACAAAAACAAACTGGGAAGGAATTGGTGTAATCCCGGAATACAAAACAACTAAAGACATGGCCTACGATAAAACTTTAGAATTAGCCACTAAAGCTGCCGAAAACTACAGAAGCAAAAACGCAGCGGAATCGAAAAAACTGTATCAAGAACTACAGACCTCTATTGACCAACAAACAAAACCACTCAACGAAGGTGATTTGGCTAAAATGGATCAGCAACTATTCCAGGTGATAAAAAAAATGACCGAATCTGATTTATTTAATGAGGGTGACATCGATGTTTTATCAGCTGACTACACCAAGACAAAACCATATATTGCAGAATCCATTTTAAAAAGCAATGCCGAACTACATCCAAAATCTCCTATTGCCTTTTTAAAATATGGTGATCTTTTGGAGCAAAACGGAAAAAAAGGCGACGCAACAGCTGTCTTAAAAAAAGCAGTAGAAGTCGCAACAGAAATCAAAGCGCCTTATCTGGAAGGATTAAAAAACCGCTATGAAAGCATTCTAAAATAAAAAAACAAAACTTAGAATAAAACAGTCCAAAAAACATTCAAAAACGATAAACCGGAAAAGTCAAAACTTCACTGAGTAGCTTCTAATACCATAATTAGTATAATTTTTAATTTAAAACTTGTTCAAATATTAATATTTGTTATTTTTATTAAAAATTATACTAATTATCCATGAAAAAAACCTTACTACTGTTCTTTTTGACTGTTTTTTTAACAAAAACACAGGCACAAAGCTATTTCCCCGTTAACGAAAGTGTACAAAACAAAAATAAAAACTACACGGTTTTTACTAATGCTACCATTTATGTTACCCCAACTCAAAAAATCGAAAAAGGAACTTTACTTGTTCAGGACGGTAAAGTCGTTGCGGTAGGCAATGCTGTTTCGATTCCTAAAAACAGCATCGTTGTTAATCTTGAAGGCAAAACCATCTACCCTTCCTTTATTGATATTTATACCAGTTTTGGAATTGAAAAACCAAAAAGAAATCTAAGCTCAGGAGGCGACCGTAGCCCGTTATATGACACCAAAAGAGTCGGCTACTACTGGAATGAAAGCGTTCGCTCTGAGCTAAACGGTTCCGAAACGTTTAAATACGATACTGCAAAAGCAGAGGAATTATTAAAAGCCGGTTTTGGTGTTGTCGGTACCCATATACCTGATGGAATCGCACAAGGAACCGGAATATTAGTTGCTTTGAACAATACTGAAAACAGTAAACAAATTATAGCAGATAAAATTACCAATCACTTTGCTTTTACCAAAAGTAACGTGACCAACCAAGCCTACCCTAGTTCTTTAATGGGTTCGATGGCCTTGTTGCGCCAGATGTATTTAGATTTGGATTGGTACAAAAAAGGAAATTCAGAAACCAAGGATTTATCCTTAGAAGCATTGGCTGCTAACGAAAAACTAATTCAAATATTTGCTGCAGAAGACAAACTAAACAGTTTGAGAGCTTCTAAAATTGCAAAAGAATTTGGATTGAACTACGTTTTGAAAGGAAGCGGAAATGAATTTGAAAGAATTCAGGAAATTAAAAACACGAATGCTAAATTTATTATTCCAATTAGTTTCCCGGAAGCTTATGATGTTTCTAACCCTTATTTATCGAATCAGGTAGAATTAACAGACATGCGTTTTTGGAATCAGGCACCAACCAACCTTAAAGTCCTTTCAGACAATGGAGTCGTTTTTGCTTTGACAACAGACAAACTAAAGAAAACGGAAGACTTTAAAACTAATTTATTAAAAGCCATAAAATTGGGCTTTGATAAAACAAAAGCTTTAGAATCATTAACGACAATTCCTGCTGCTATTCTAGGAAAAAGCAATGAAATTGGAAGTTTAAAAACAGGTACTTATGCCAATTTTGTAATTACATCGGGTGAAATTTTTGATGAAAAAACAATTTTGTATGAAAACTGGGTTCAAGGAACTAAATACATCGTTAATGATATCAATGCAAAAGATATTCGTGGCAACTATGATTTAACCATTGGAAACGATACCTACAAATGGAAAATTGCAGGAACTGAAACGACTCCAAAATCTGAAGTTACTACAGCTGCTGCTGCCAAAGTAAACAGTACTTTTAACGTTTCTAAAAATTGGATTTCTCTTGTCCTTAAACCAAGTGATACAACGAAATCTAACTACACCCGTTTAACCGGATTTGTAGAAAACGCAGAAAATCTATCCGGAAAAGCAGTCCTTTCAAACGGAAATGAATTAATTTGGAACGCTAAAAAAACGAGTCCATTTACAGCTGTAAAAGACTCTTCCAAAGTAGAAAAACCAAATGTAATTATTCCGACCACCTACCCTAACGTTGCTTTTGGTGACTCAAAAAAGTTAACGGCTCAAACCCTGCTTTTCAAAAATGCTACAGTTTGGACGAATGAAAAAGAAGGAATTTTAACGGAGACCGACGTCTTAATCAAAAACGGAAAAATTGCGGCTGTTGGTAAAAATCTTTCTGATGCATCCGCTGTTAGTATCGATGCCAAAGGAAAACATATCACCAGTGGTATTATTGACGAGCATTCGCATATCGCTATCTCAAAAGGGGTAAACGAAAGCGGACACAATTCGACTGCAGAAGTTACGATTCAGGATGTTGTAAATTCGGAAGACATTAATATCTACAGAGATTTAGCCGGAGGAGTTACGATTTCACAATTATTACACGGATCTGCAAATCCAATTGGAGGACGTTCTGCTATCGTAAAATGGAAATGGGGTTCTTCACCAGAAGAAATGCTGTATAAAAATCAACCTAAATTTATCAAATTTGCTTTAGGAGAAAACGTAAAACAAGCCAATTGGGGCATTCAGAACCCTACTCGTTTCCCACAAACCAGAATGGGAGTTGAACAGGTTTTCACTGATTACTTTCAACGTGCCAAAGAATATGACGAAAGCTGGAAGACTTTTAATTCCGGTTCTAAAAAAGGAAAAGCACCAAGAGTTGATCTTGAATTACAAACTTTAGCCGAAATCATTAATAAAGACCGTTTTATTACTTGCCACTCTTATGTTGAATCGGAAATTTTGATGTTGATGAATGTTGCGGAGAAATTCAACTTCCGTGTCAACACATTCACTCATATTCTTGAAGGCTATAAAGTATCTGATAAAATGAAAGAACATGGCGTTGGAGCTTCGACGTTTTCGGACTGGTGGGCTTACAAGTTTGAGGTTAATGATGCCATTCCATTCAATGGTCCAATCATGCACAACCAAGGTGTCGTAGTTGCTTATAATTCTGATGATGCCGAAATGTCCCGAAGATTAAATCAGGAAGCAGCAAAAGCAGTAAAATACGGAAATATTTCTGAAGAAGATGCGTGGAAATTTGTCACTCTTAATCCAGCAAAATTATTGCATATAGATGATAAAGTAGGAAGTCTTAAAGTAGGTAAAGATGCCGATGTGGTCTTATGGAGCGATAATCCTTTATCTATTTATGCTAAAGCAGAAAAAACAATTATTGAAGGAGTTGTTTATTTTGATATTGAAAAAGACGCCGACAAACAACTTGCAATCACTAAAGAAAGAAACATCCTGATCGGTCAGATGTTACAAGAAAAAAACAAAGGAGCAAACACACAGAAACCTACTAAAAAAGAGAAGATAGAGTATCACTGTGACACTTTAGAACAATAATCAAAGCACCTTTAAAAAACTTGTAAAGTTAAAAACAGATAAAATGAAAAATAAAAACATCTATATATTGCTGCTCTTATTTTGTGCATCATTTCAAATAAAAGCACAGCAAATACCAGCGCCAAAACAAACAAAATCAATTTTAATTTTAAACGCAACAGCACACTTGGGTGACGGGACTGTGATTCAAAACAGCGCTGTTGGATTTAAAGACGGCAAAATCACTTTAGTAGCAGATGCCACCACGATAAGATTGGCTGCTGATGCCTACGACACTACGATCGATGCCAGTGGCAAACATATCTATCCGGGATTTATCGCTCCAAACTCTACTTTGGGTTTAGTAGAAATTGATGCGGTAAAATCTTCCGATGATATGGAAGAAATTGGAAGTTTTAACCCGAATGTAAGAAGTATTATTGCTTATAATTCAGAATCAAAAGTGGTTGAAACCGTACGTCCAAACGGTGTTTTAATAGCGCAGATAACACCACGAGGAGGCACTATATCAGGTACTTCTTCTGTTGTTCAATTAGACGCATGGAGTTGGCAAGATGCTATTCTAAAAGAAAATGACGGAATCCATCTTAATTTCCCTTCCAGTTTTAAAAGATCAGGATCTTGGTTTGAACCGGGCGTAATTGAACCTAACAAAGACTATCCAAAACAAGTCGAAGAAATAAATGCTTTTTTAGTCAATGCTAAAGCTTACAATCAAACTGCTGCAAAAGAAAGAAATGTAGTTTTAGAAGCTACCAAAGCTCTTTTTGAGGGTACACAAACGCTTTACATACATGCAGATGAAGAGAAACAAATTATAGACGCCATACAACTTGCCCTTAACAACCAAATTAACAAGATTGTTATTGTGGGTGGATTTGAAGCTTATAAATCAGCCGATTTATTGAAAAAGCATAATGTCGGCGTATTATTAAGACGTGTTCATGACATGCCGACAAACGACGATCAGGATGTAAACCTGCCTTATAAAATGGCTAAGATTCTAACAGACAAAGGCATTATTGTTGGTCTTGAAAACAGCGGTGATCACGAACGTATGAGTGTACGAAATCTGCCTTTCCTGGCAGGAACTTGTGCTGCTTTTGGTTTAGATAAAGAGAAAGCTTTACAATTGATAACTTCAAATACAGCCAAGCTATTAGGCATTGAATCTACCTGTGGCATCTTAGAAACAGGTAAAGATGCCACGTTATTTATTTCTGAAGGTGATGCTTTAGATATGAGAACAAACAAACTGACAGCTGCTTTTATTCAGGGAAGAACAATTAATTTGGAAACGTTTCAAACCAAATTGAATGATAAATTTAAAGCAAAATTCAATCAGAAATAATTAGATTAACTCTAATCAGTTTAAGCGCCAATTGAGAAATCAGTTGGCGCTTTTTTTATTTAAAAATTTTCAAAAAAAAAGTCGTATCGATTGAATACTAAGCTTTTATAAAGATTACCAGAAAAGTCAGGTAACGATTTGGTAACGGTGCTTATTGCTTTGCTTTTCAACGTATTTCCGTTAGTTCATAGTAAAAATGATAGTGTACTATAAAATATCGTTTCCAAATTATTACACAATCACTCGACTCGTGTAAATTGCTATTTCTTAGATTATCCGTTCTTCCAGCAATCCTTTCCAAATTATAAATCCTTTATTGTCGTCTGAATAATCATGAACAATTCTTGAAAAATTTTGTGGATTGGTTTCCAAATAGACTTGTCGTCCTTTTTCTCTTATGATTGTTAGTTCTTTTTCGATTTGTTTTATGATGTCAATCAGTGCAGATTTTTTTTTATCTGTATGCCAAATATAGGTTGCTTCCTCGGTATCTAAAGTTTCTAAAATGATGTGATAATTCTGTTCTCCTGCAATTAAAAACACAAATGAAAACGGCTGTAAAACAAACCGTAACTTCATTACGTTTCGTTCGTGCCTGTCAGCCAAAAACTGAATGTGTTTGGAGTGTTTGTGTTGTTTTCCTTTTAACAAATCCATCAAAATACTTTCAGCATTGGTGTAAATATTTTGATTATTTGGAAGTTCGTTTGTTGTAAAAATATTTTGTTTCGATGTCGGAATCTGACCGATGAAACTTTTGTTCAAAAACTCAAATTTCACACTTTCAACCATTTCTTTATTGATGTTCTCAATATCGGCAGAAGTTGCTAATTGTGATAAGATTACTCCGCTTTCTATTTCAGCATAAATATTAATCGCAACAGATTTTGATTTTAAAACCTTTATAAAATAAGGCTTCAACACTCCAAATTCAGGTCTGAATTCTTCGTTTTCAATTTCAAAGTCAAAACGTTGGTTGCTTTCTTTATCAATGTATTCAAAACCAACATTACCATATCTAAAATCCAAATCT
This sequence comes from Flavobacterium sp. ABG, assembly GCF_001027725.1. Classification (NCBI taxonomy): domain Bacteria; kingdom Pseudomonadati; phylum Bacteroidota; class Flavobacteriia; order Flavobacteriales; family Flavobacteriaceae; genus Flavobacterium; species Flavobacterium sp. ABG. The sequence continues at coordinate 115,988 of NZ_LEKS01000016.1, read as the reverse complement.
TCTATCGCTATTTTGATTTGTTTTTCAATGATTAAATTTTGTCTTTCTGGAATAAGTTCGGTTGGCTCATCAAACAAACTTGCTTGCCTAACTATCTGACTATAATACGCGTTTCTCTTTAAAAATAGTTTGTTTAGGTAATCAATTTTTATGTCTCGATAATCATAGATTGTCGGATTGATTTCCGAGCGTTGCACACGACCTATATATTGAATCAGTTTACCTTTGAAAGAAAAAGGATAAACCAAAAACAAGGAACTGATATTGGATAAATCCGAACCTTCTCCAAAATATTGTCCCGTGGTTATCAATACCTCAAAATTGCCTTGTTGTAAAGCCTGCCATTTGGATTTTTTATTGTTGTCTGAATCATCTCCGCTTAGGGTAATAACTTCGTAAGATTGTTTCAGAAAAAGGTAAAGCGTATCAATATGCTCTTTTCTTTCTGTAATAATAGTAATTCTTTTTCCGTACGAAAGTTCCTTTTTTATATCTTCCAGAATGAGTTTATTACGTTCTGAATCGTGAACTAAAATCTTTGAAAGAATTTCAAAATTATCTGTTTTAGAATTGAAAGGAACATCCAAATTGGTGTTTCTGACAATAATTTGAGCGTGTTTGAATTTTTCAATTTCTATGGTCAATACTTCTGAAATCACATCGCCCAAATAAGCAAAAATAAGCTTATCGTCATTGTATTTTCTGAATGGTGTTGCTGTCAAACCATACAAATGAAACGTTTTCAGCTTTTCAATCGTATTACGAAATGTTTCCGTAGGGATATGATGACATTCATCCACTAGAATTGTTCCGAATTGGTTTTTGATTTGCTCAATTTGTTTTGGTAAACTTTGAATGGTAGCGATTGTGACTTGCTTTCCAATTTTAGCCTTCCCTTGACCGATAATCCCGATTTCGTGTTTAGGAATTCCAAGAAATGCTTGAACTCGTTCTTGCCATTGTTCCAGTAGTTGTTTGCGGTGGACAACGATTAAAGCTGCTTGTTTTTTCTCTGCAATAATTTTCAATCCCATAATTGTTTTGCCCGAACCAGGCGGAGCAACGATAACTCCAAAATCCTTTTTTGAAACAGCTTCAATAATCTTTTCTTGATGAATTCGTAGAACAGCATTGAATGTAATAGTGATTTCCTCTTTCAATTTTCGCTGGTCTTGAAAATCAAAATCCAATTTTTGTTCTTTGCAAAACCGAAGTAATTTCCCGATAAAGCCTCTTGGAATGATAATTTCATTTTCTGTTTCTTCAACGAGTTTAAAATACCGTTCTGTTCCAAAAGTATTTTTACCTAATTTCTTCTTGATAAAGAATTCTGAATTCGCAAAATTCAATTCTTCTTTCAGGAAATTGATTAATGGAGTAACCAGCCCGCTTCTTTTAACACGAATATTTTGTTGGAGTGTAATTGATAATTTACCATTGGTATTTTTGCGAATAGGTAAATTATGGGTTGTTGAAATTTCTTGATACAATTGATCCAATACGTCAATCGAAACTCTTTCAATTTCATTCAAAAATTGCCATTGATTTGAATAAGGTTCGAAAGTTTCTGGATTGACAAAGCAACTATTTCCATTTTCCATTGCTGGCTTGAAAAATGGCAGAGCAATTAAATTGCCTAAACCTTTACCCGAAAGAAAATCCTGATTAGGAAACAGTCGGTCAAAACTGGAACCTTTATCAAACATTGAGAATGCTCCTGATTGTTCCAAAATAGAAATGAAAATTTTTCGGCTTCGGATTGCAGGATAAAGGTTCCCAAAAAAAATCCAAACGTGTCCACCATTTCCAGAACGGGAGCGTTCTAAATAAGCAGGGATATTTTTCTCTTTACAGGTGTTTAAGAAGTCTACCGATTCTTCATTCCAGTTTTGTTTATCAAAATCAGCTACTAAAAACCCAGAAGTATTGTCTTGCAACAAAGGATATACACCAATTTGCTGAATACCTTTTAAATGTTTTCGGATCTCATTGTCACTAAGTGGCAAATAAGTTTTATGTGGATAATTTTGAAAAGTTCCGCCATTCATTTTATGTACCCGATAATGATATGGGTCGTATTGATAGGCAGGCATATAACCTGATTTTCCTGATTTTTCCCAACGAATGGCAAATACGTCTTCACGACCTTTGAATAAGGAACGGAACTGATTGATGTCGTTGGGAGTAAACTCATTCATCATTACTAATTTTCTTCTTTGTGGTTTATCTACTACTCTTCTCAATCTTGGTTGGATCTCGACAGTTTTCTCCAAATGCTGTGAGCTAACTCTATTTCCCTTATTTATCAAGATTCGTCAAGCCGTAATGTTGTTTTAAGATTACTTCGTTAATGATTTTTACAATTTCTTCAATGTCCGTTTTATTACCAATATTTGCTAAATCCCTCTGAAATATTCTGATGGGTCGTGAGTATTAATATATTTAAATGTCTTTTTAATTCATTTTAATCGCTATCCTTCTCTTCAAAACTCTCCAGCTCTTTATTTACCTCATCCAAAAGCTGTTTTTCAGTTGGCAGGTAAAGTGTATACTGGCTGGTAATAATTTGTTTTTGCTCTTCTGGTAGCGTGAATTTTACTACCGCATCATTTTTATTTGCACAGAGCAAAATACCAATGGTTGGGTTTTCGTGAGGTAATATTTCTATGCGGTCATAATAATTCACATACATCTGCAATTGACCAATATCTTGATGCGTTAGTTTATGTGTTTTGATTTCAATAATTACAAAACATTGCAAAAGACGATTGTAAAATACCAAGTCTACAAAAAACTCATCGCCATCAATATGTATTCTTTTCTGCCTTGCTACAAAAGAAAACCCGTTACCCAATTCCAATAAAAAGTCTTGCAAATGTGTGATAATGGCACTTTCCAAGTCCTTTTCGTAGTATGACGCTTCTCTTTTTAACCCCAAAAACTCCAAATACATAGGGTCTTTAATAATTTCTTTAGCATCGGAAGGTTGTTTTTCATTTTGGGCTACTGCCAATACATTTTCTTTATCATTACTCAATAAAAGACGCTCATACAAACTGCTATAAATTTGCCTTTCCAACTGCCTTACTGTCCAATTATTCTTTACCGTTTCGGCAATATAAAAAGCTATTTTATCTTGATTATCAATTCTTATGAGTAATTTATATTGGCTCCAACTCAATTGCGAATACAGTGTATTCGTAATTGGGAAATTGCGATAGAACTGCCGAAACAGTTCTATCTGTCTTTTTGAAAAACCACTGCCATATTCGGGTTCTAATTCATTTGCGATATATTCGGTGAGGTATTTACCATAATCTGCACGATCTTTTCCTTCTTGTTCTTCTTCAAAAATACGTTTACCAATATCCCAATACATCAGCGTTCGATGATGGTCAACGGAACGGATTGCCTTATCTTTTGACTGGGCAACAATGGTTTTTATATCTGATATTATAGATTGGTTTACAAGCATTTGTTTAGTATGAGAAAACTATTTTTCACAAAACAGTAAATATACAAATTAAGGCAATATTTATTCTTTTGAAATCGATTAGAAATACAAAATTATCGTGTTAATTATACTTGTTAATATACTTTCCATAAAGTAACAATATAAATATTCCCCAGCTCTCTGTGCATACTTTTTAAGGTAGAATAGTATCTTAAATGTTGATCTTTATGTCGCTTCCATAACTCACAATTTCTTAATATTAGAATTAAAATTTATCGAGCTGGGAAACAATACGAAAAACAACACAATAATCTTAAAAACAGCAAATTGTAAATAGTTCAAGGGTTTTTAAAAGTAACGATTTAGTAGCCTAACTTTTCTAATCCCTTGCTTCTTCCTGCTTTTAACTGCAATACCAAAAAACGAAAAACAATTGTAAATTCTTTATTTGCAACTGTTTTACCTGTTATATATCTTTGATGTGTTTTATCTAATACTTTATTTAAAAAAAATCATTTTTTGCAGAAAAACTATTAAAGATTTCTACGCAAAAAGATTTAAAGTCAGATTATTTCTCTTTTTTTATGTTAAGATCACCTCAATATACCTCATTTCGCAGCTTTCAAATTAACAAATTGAAAATTTCGCCACCTCATAAAGATTATACACTAAAAAACAGGGGGTCAAAATAAAAAATTAGCAAAAATAAAGAGCATGACCCTATTTTTCATACGGGTATTGAATCATTTTATATTTTTATAAAAAATTTAAAACGAATTAACTATGCGAAAAATTATTTTAAGTGTGATTCTTATCACTATTTTAGTACTAACCTTTGTCTCGAATTTTATTCTATCAGATAACCCAATTCCTGCTGAAGCTGTAAAGTTTGACACAGGAGATACAGCCTGGATGATTGTAGCAACTGCCTTTGTATTGCTTATGACACCGGGATTAGGATTCTTCTACGGAGGTATGGTCGGTAAGAAAAACGTAATCAGCACCATGCTACAAAGTTTTATGGCCATGGTTATTGTTACCCTCCTATGGGTATTCGTTGCTTTTGGACTGGCATTTGGCCCAACTATTGGAGGAATTATCGGTGATCCAATGCCTAATTTATTCTTTCAGGGGGTTGGTACTAATACCGCATGGAGTCTTGCTCCTACGATTCCTTTTATGTTATTCGCATTATTTCAGGCTAAGTTTGCCATCATAACCCCTGCTTTAATTACAGGTGCTTTTGCAGAACGCGTACGTTTCTGGGCTTACTTATTATTCATGGTTTTATTCATATTACTTATATATGCCCCATTGTGCCACATGACTTGGCACCCGGAAGGTATTTTCTTTAAGATGGGCGTATTAGACTTCGCCGGAGGAACAGTTGTACATATGAGTGCCGGTTGGGCTGCATTGGCCGGAGCTATCTTTTTAGGCAAAAGAAAAATTCAAAAAGTAAATCCTGCAAGAATTACCTATGTATTATTAGGAACTGGTTTATTGTGGTTCGGATGGTTTGGTTTTAATGCCGGTTCTGCCTTAGGTGCAAACGGATTAGCAGTACAAGCTTTAGGAACCACAACTGTCGCCGCTGCCGCTGCCGCAATGGCTTGGGTTTTCCTTGACAAAATTCTAGGTCATAAATTATCTGCTTTGGGAGCTTGTATCGGAGCTGTGGTAGGACTTGTTGCTATTACACCTGCTGCCGGTTTTGTAAGCATTCCGCATGCTATCTTTATTGGTCTTTTTGCTGCTATTGTGAGTAACCTTGTTGTCAGCAAATTTCCTAAAGGTAAAATCGATGATGCACTGGATGTTTTTGCGTGCCACGGTGTAGGTGGTATGGTAGGAATGTTGTTAACCGGAGTTTTCGCTTCTAAAGCCATCAACCCCGCTGTTGGAGATAATCAGGGCCTAATTTTCGGTTCACCTACCTTGTTCATAAACCAATTAACTGCTTTAATAGTAGTTTCGCTTTTTGCTTTTGTAGGTTCATATATACTATTTTTCGTTGTAAATAAAATCACTCCGCTAAGAGTTACAGAAGAAAAAGAAGAACTAGGTTTGGACATCTCTCAACACGGAGAATTTTTATAATAATTAATCCCTTCATTTTCCTAAACAAAAAATCCCTCTAGGTTTTAAACCAGAGGGATTTTTATTTTGAATTAATTCAACCTAATGCTATATTTTCCTGTTCTCAGAACAAACAATCTCTTATTTAAAATTAGCTATTCCTTCTTTTAACCAATTCAAATACTCATCAGCCCCCACATAACTAATAGTTGGTTTATCATTATGTAAATTTTTACCATTTAAATCTGTAATAATGTATAATGGCTGTGTATTGGTTTTATACTTTGAGATCATAAAATCGGTCCATTTATCACCAACTGTAATGATTTCATCACCTGAAGCCGTTGTAAACTGTTCTTCTTTCGGTAATTCTCTTTTATCATCAACATAAAGAGAGATCAGAACGACATCATTTTTTAAGATTGGCAAAATTCTTTCATCAGACCAAACATTGTTTTCCATTTTTCGGCAATTTACACAAGCATAACCGGTGAAATCAAGCATTATAGGTTTGTTAACCGATTTTGCAAACGCCAATCCATCCTCGTAATCGTGAAAAACCATGATGCCATGAGGTCCCAATTCGGCTCCTTCTGGTAATCCTTCTTCCGATCCTGCATTAGAACCTGCTGATCCTCCAACACCAAATGGACTTTCACTATACTGTGGAGGTGGTGGAAACGCACTAATTAATTTTAAAGGCGCACCCCAAAGACCCGGAATTAAATAAAATGTAAATACCAAGGTAAGCAATCCTAAATACAATCTTCCTACTGAAATATGCTGTAATGGACTATCGTGAGGTAAAGTAATTTTTCCAAACAAATACAAAGTCAACGCTCCAAAAATGGCGATCCAGATTGCGATAAAAACTTCTCTTTCTAAGAAATGCAGCTGTAAAACTAAATCGGCATTTGATAAAAACTTAAAAGCCAAAGCCAATTCTAAAAATCCTAAAACCACTTTTACCGTATTCAACCATCCACCCGATTTTGGCAATGAATTTAACCAACCCGGGAACATCGCAAAAAGCATAAAAGGTAACGCTAAAGCTAACGAAAATCCTAACATCCCGACAATTGGAGCAATTCCTCCATTTGAAGCTGCTTCTACTAATAAGGTTCCTACAATTGGTCCTGTGCAAGAAAAAGAAACAATTGCTAAAGCTAAAGCCATAAACAATATCCCTATTAATCCTCCTCTATCGGCTTGCTGATCGGCTTTATTTGCCCATGAATTTGGCAACATAATTTCAAAAGCCCCTAAGAAAGAAGTAGCAAATACAATAAGGATAACGAAGAATATCAAATTAAACCAAACATCTGTAGACAACGCATTTAATGCATCAGCTCCAAATATTTTAGTCACAATTAGTCCCAAAATAACATAAATAGCAATAATTGAAACACCGTAAATAATAGCATTTCGAATCCCTTTTGCTCTACTTTTACTCTGTTTTGTAAAGAAACTCACTGTCATCGGAATCATTGGAAAAACACAAGGCGTTAACAATGCTGCGAAACCTGATAAAAATGCGATGAAAAAGATAGACCACAAACTTCTTTTCGAAGCCGGAGCCGGCATTTCTGCTTTTTCTGTTGTTGAAGTAACTTCCGTTTTTACGTTTTCTGTTGCAGGTGCCACTACCTCTTTTGTTAAGGTATCAACAGCCAATCCCGCGTTTTTAGTTTCATCTAATTTTGATTCTGATACTGTCGCAACTGCCTCCATTTTAAAGGATGCCGGAATTACAATTGAAAACTTTTTACTGGAATTGATACAAACTTCTTTACAAACCTGAAAGTCAAAGTCAACATCAACGGTCTTTAAATCCGGGTTTGTAATTGTGATTTCCTGTTCGATATGTGCCTTCCCTTCAAAGAAAGTTTCATTCACACCAAAAATATCATTAAAAGCCGTTTTGGTTTTACCCTCTTTGGCTTTGCCAACTAAAGTATAATTCCCTTTTTGATTTTTAAACGCAATTTCCAACGGAAGCGGACCTCCATCTGGCGTAAATTGCGAATACATATGCCACTCTTTTTCTATCACACCATCAAAAATCAAAACCGCATTACTTCCTGATTTCTTTTCAATTTTAGCCGTCCATTTTACCGGTTCTAAAATTTGAGCATTGCCTTTTGCAAAAGCAAAAATGAAAAATAACAAAAATACAATGGTTTTATGCCAACCATTTTTTGAGATAATCGTCTGATAAGATTGATTTGAATTCATTATTGTAATTCTATTTTAAGTATTTTAGTAGTTGTATTTTCAATTTTAAATCGTTCGTCCTGGCGTATTCCAACCACCCAAACAATCTGGTTGTCAGAACACAAAATCCATGTTTTTTCTTTTTCAATCAGAGACAATTTTTCATCTTTAAAGAGCTTGCTCACTTTCTTAGATTTACCCTGCATTCCAAAAGGATAGAAAAGATCTCCCTCATTCCATTTACGTAAAATCAAAGGAAACCGGATTTTTTCGACAGCAACAAATATAGCCTTATTTGAATCTATAGTAATGTCATCTACCTGACAAAGCCTTAATTTTAAGGGAAAATTAACGTCTGTATCTGTTTCATTAATTATATATTCCTCATTTTCATCCTCTTCTAAAATCGGGGATAAAATCAATGTGTTTCTGTTTTTCAACAAGCGAAATTCCGCTGCAAAAACTTGCTTTCCGGATTGTCCATCCACTAAGTCATAAATATCATTCCAGGCAACAAATCCAAATTCATTCAGCCATTGGTACAGATACGATTTATAATTGGGTAATTTTTTAAGCTGAACTAAATCAAAATGAATATCATCCTCCATTTCTTTTGCCACCTGTTGGTAAATCATAATCGAAGCGTCTTCAACCATCACCTGTGCTTCCTGCAAAAAAGATTGTGTCTTTTGAAAAGCATTCAGAAAGTTAGGATTGATTTCTTTTAAAATCGGAACTAAATCATGGCGAATTTTATTTCTGAGGTATTTATTAGAGGCATTACTGCTGTCTTCTCTCCATTGGATATTATTTTCCTGAGCATACTTCAAGATTTCCTCTCTTGAAAAAGGCAAAAGCGGACGAATAATTTTATCATTTTCTTCCGGTATTCCCGTTAATCCATCCAATCCCGTACCTCTTGCTAAGTTGATAATAAAAGTCTCCAAATTATCATCGGCATGGTGTGCTGTTAGAATATAATCGAAATTTTCGGTTTCCAAAAGCTCATAAAACCAACTGTAGCGCAACTCACGAGCCGCAACCTGAGTCGAAAGCTTATAGTCTTTCGCAAAAGCCTCCGTATCAAACTGTGTTATAAAAACAGGGATTTTATTTGTGTCGCAATACTCCTGGATGAAATTCTGATCACCAAAACTTTCTAAGCCACGAAGTTGGAAATTACAATGCAAAACCGCAATTTCATATGGTAATTGTTTGAGCAAATGCAGTAAAACCATACTGTCTAAACCTCCACTAACGGCAAGAAAGAGCTTTTTATTTTCTAAAAAAGAAAATCTGGAAGCGACATGATTTTGAAACTTTGAAAGCATTCGATAAAGATAAAGATTAAAATTTTATTAATTTTCAAATGAAATGTTAAGCGCGATAAAAATATTTACTTCCGTTCAAACGACAGATAAAAAAACAGGTGAAGCAAGCTATAAGAATTACTTTTTACACAGATTAGTTTTTTTTGCCACAGATTAAATAGATTTACACTGATTTTAATCGTTTTAATCTTCCTAATCTGTGGCTATATTTTTTGACACGAATTTCACGAATTGGCACGAATTATTTTTTCTGCCACTGATTAAAGAGATTCACACTGATTTTTAATCTCCTAATCCTTTAATCTGTGGCTATATTTTTCTAGCAACGAATTCCACGAATTGGTACGAATCATTTTTTTGCCACTGATTAAAAAAATTCACACTGATTTTTAATCTTTTTAATCCTCTTAATCTGTGGCTATATTTTTTGACACGAATTTCACGAATTGGCACGAATTATTTTTTTTGCCACTGATTAAAAAGATTCACACTGATTTTTAATCTTTTTAATCCTCTTAATTTGTGACTATATTTTTTTTGATACGAATCTTCGCTTTTTTTTGATTTAATCTTTTTTAAAATTAGCAAACAACAAAACATTAATTAGTGAAAATTAGTGTAATTCGTGGCCACTCATTTTTATTGCAAAACCTCATGCATCGCCTTAGCTTTCAGCAAACATTCCTCATATTCTTTCTCTGGAACGGATTGTGACGTAATAGCACTACCAACAGAAAACGAAACATACTTATTTTCCTGATTGTACAAAATACTTCTAATAACGACATTAAAATCAAAATCACCGGAAGGTGTAAAATATCCAACGGCACCACTGTACAAACCACGTTTGGTTTCTTCCAGATTTTCAATAATTTTCATTACAGAAATCTTCGGCGCTCCTGTCATACTTCCCATTGGAAAAGTGGTTTTTAAGACATCAATTGGGGTATATTGGGCATCTAGTTTTGACGTTATAGTCGAAATCATCTGATGCACTTGTAAAAACGAATAAATAGCGCAAAGCTCTGTAACTTCAACGGAACCTTTCTGGGCAGTATGCGACAAATCATTTCGAACCAAATCGGTAATCATGATATTTTCGGCACGCTCTTTTGCATCTTTTCTAAGATACTCCTTTGATTTTTCGTCTTCTGTAAAATCTGAAAAGCGTCTTGAAGTTCCTTTTATGGGCTGAGATAGTAACGTATCTCCAACCTTTTTCAGATACCGTTCGGGTGATGCGGAAAGTAAAAACTGCTTATCGTTTTTAAAGAAAACTGAAAAAGGCGCTTGCGAAATCTCATTTAACTTTTGAAATTTCTCTATAGGATTTATAATAGCGTCCTCAGCAAAAAACTCCATGCAAAAATTAGCTTCGTACATATCACCTACGTGAATGTGCTCCAGCATTTTTGTCACTTTTTCGACATAAGATTCTTTTGAAATTCGTTGCTGTACTTCGATTGCACCCAGTGTCACAAATGATTGAGAATGACTGTTCGTAATTTCCTCAAAATCAACTTCAACCTCATCATCACAAAGAAAGAGGTATTGAATTTCAAGTTCATTTCCTTTTAATAAAAATATTTTTTTTGGTTGAAAAAAAAACAAATCCGGAAAATTCAATCCATCAAAATTGGACGACTTTAATCTCTCAATATTATTTTTTAAATCGTAAGCTAAATATCCAAAAAGCCAATCTTTCGTGGTCGATTGATATTGTTTCAAATCATCGAAAGCGTTATGAAAATCTGTTTTCACAGAAGTAAAAGCATCTACAGCAAGCAGGCAATCAAAGCTTGAATATTCTTGTGGATAGGAATTACTGTCCAAAAAAATAACCTCACGGAATTGTTGCGACCAAATTAAAAGCTGTTGTTTAAGTTGCTCCGGATTGGCAATAGGTTTATGAATTGTAACTCTCAAAAGTGGTATAATTTTAGACTTCAAAATTACGATAAAAAAAATCCTTCAATAAAATAATACCGGAAAAAATATTGGCATGCTTTTTAGTATACGAGATTAATACCAATCCTTAAAGCTGTTTCTAACAATAAAAACGGTTTACATCGTGTAAATCCATAACTAATCCTCTTTTAATCTTTTAATCCTTTATGAAAACAATTACAAAAGTAAGTTTAACTACACTGGCAACCGTTACATTGCTATATTCCTGCAAAAAAGCAGATGATGCATCACTCAACGATCAGACCGCAGATTATGCAACTGCAGTTGCAGACAGCGCCACAGTCTCTTCTTCTGCCGCAGTAGAGAAAAAAGACAGTAAGCAAAAGTTCATCAGAACCGCCGATATTAAATTTAAAGTCAAAAATGTTGCTAAATCAACTTATGCAATTGAAAATACAGTTCAGAAATTTGGAGGTTTTGTCACCTATACCAACTTACAAAGTAATATTCAGGAACAGATTAAAACCAAAATTAGTCAGGACAGCACTTTAGAAACTACAAAATATACGGTTGAAAACAATGTTACGATTCGTGTACCAAATACGCAACTGGACACCGTAATCAAGACCATTGCCAGACAAATTGATTTTCTGGACTCGAGAGTCATTAAAGCGGATGATGTTTCTTTAAAATTGTTATCCAATCAACTGGCACAGAAAAGAAATGTGGTTACCGAAAAAAGAGTCGCAAAAGCAATTGATACCAAAGGCAAAAAAATGACCGATATCATGCAGGCCGAAAATGCTTTAGCCACCCAAAAAGAAGCAAAAGACAATACTATAATTGACCAACTGTCGATGGAAGATCAAATCAACTTTAGCACCATTACGCTACAGCTTTATCAAAAGGAAACGACAAAACAGGAAATTACAGCCAGCGATAAAGACAGTAACGCTTACAAGCCAAACTTAGGCATTCAGATCATTGATTCTTTAAAAAATGGCTGGTACATTCTTGAAGCCATATTTGTCTTTATTCTTAATCTATGGCCTTTTATTCTGATGGGTTTTGGTGGCTTCTTCCTCTATAAAAAATACGTAAAGAAATAAGCTAAAAACTGTTAATTAAGTAACAATTTTATAAGAAAAAATTCGTTATATTTGATATAGCATTCTATTAATCTTAAAATAGATTGTTTTGATTGTAAAATCCTCAGTAAAATAAGGTTTAAAATTGATTTTCATTTTATACGAGAATTCAAATTATATCAAGCACATAATTATTTTTTTCAACCTCTTAAAAATCCTAAGTATTATGAAAATTGCTACTATTATTATTCGAGTTTTGATTGGCCTTTTGTTGCTCTTTGCTTCAATCAGTTTTTTCTTTAAGCTGGCTCCTGAACCGGAAGTTACAGGAAATTTTAAAGCTTTTAATATGGGCTTAGTGGCCTCAACTTATTTATTGCCATTGGCAAAATCAGTAGAGTTGCTTTGTGGAATTGCTTTTTTAACGGGTCGTTTTGTAACATTGGCTAATATTCTAATCTTGCCAATTACAATCAATATTTTGTTTATTAATTATTTCATGGCTCCGGAAGGTTTGCCGATAGCAGGACTATTATTCTTAGCCAATTTATTTTTGATCTACAGATATTGGGATAATTACAAAACTGTTTTTACTCCTTAATTTATTACCAAACTAAAAAATAAACCCGACAGATTTTAAAAACCTGTCGGGTTTATTTTTTACTACCTTAGTAAAAAGGACCAAAAAATGAGACTCTTAGCACCCCAACATCGTCTTTTTTGACAAATTTGGCTTTCCCGATACTTTGTTCCCACTTGTCTTTTTTGACATCATAGTCCCTGTTATCTTCTTTTATTGTATATGCTGTAACGAATTCTGCAGTTATAATAGTTTTATTTTTTCTCTGTCTAAAATCAAATCCAAGAAATCTGGTTATTTTCCGGATATATAATTTCGCTCTATTGAAGTTTCCAAAATCCTTATTTGAATAAAGATTGTACCAAGCAAAAAGAATAATTTTCTCTTATAAAGTTACGAATCAATATTTAAAAAAACAAAAAAAACCGCCAGAATGTAAATTCTGACGGTCAAATATAATTTCGTACTAAATTATACGTGTAATGCTCTGTTATCTGTAGCCGCTAATGCTGCTTCTTTGATTGCCTCAGCAAAAGTTGGGTGTGCGTGACTCATTCTTGAAATATCTTCAGCAGATGCTTTAAATTCCATTGCAGTAACTGCTTCAGCAATTAAATCAGCTGTACGGGCTCCAATCATGTGAACTCCTAAAACTTCATCCGTTTTGGCATCAGCAATGATTTTTACGAAACCGTCCAAATCTCCACTTGCTCTTGCGCGTCCTAAAGCTTTAAATGGAAAACTTCCCACTTTATATGCTGTTCCTGAAGCTTTAACTTGCTCTTCTGTTTGTCCAACAGCAGCAACTTCCGGCCAAGTATAAACAACACCAGGAATTAAGTTATAATCAATATGCGGTTTTTGACCTGCTAAGATTTCAGCAACCATAACACCTTCTTCTTCTGCTTTATGCGCCAACATCGCTCCACGAACAACATCACCAATTGCATAAATATTTGGAACATTTGTTTGTAAATGATCGTTTACTTCAACTTGCCCTCTGTCTGAAATTTTTACTCCGGCTTTGTCTGCGTTTAATCCATCTGTGTACGGACGACGACCAACAGAAACTAATGAATAATCTCCTTCAAGTGTAATAGTCTCTCCTTTTGCATTTTCAGCCTGAACCACAACAGCATCGCCGTTTCTTTCTACTGATTTTACTTTGTGAGAAACGTAGAATTTCATTCCTTGTTTTTTCAATACTTTAGTCAATTCTTTAGACAAAGCACCATCCATACCCGGAATAATTCTGTCCATGAATTCTACTACAGAAACCTGCGCTCCTAAACGTAAATAAACTTGTCCTAATTCGATACCGATAACTCCACCACCAATAATCACTAAGTGTTTTGGAACTTCTTTTAAAGCCAAAGCTTCAGTAGAAGTGATGATTCTTTCTTTATCAATTTTGATGAATGGCAAAGAAGACGGTTTAGAACCTGTTGCAATAACAGTATATTTTGCTTCAATAGTTTCAGAAGTTCCATCAGCTTTAGCAACTGCAATATGTGTTGCATCAACGAATGAACCTAAACCATTAAAAACAGTGATTTTATTTTTATCCATTAGGTAGTTGATTCCACCTACGGTTTGATCTACAACTCCTTGTTTACGAGCGATCATTTTTTCTAAATTAACTTTTACATCTCCCGAAACTTCAATCCCGTGATCTGCAAAATGAGCAATCTCTGCATAATGATGCGAAGAAGACAATAATGCTTTTGATGGAATACAACCCACGTTAAGGCAAGTTCCTCCTAAAGAAGTATACTTTTCTACGATTGCTGTTTTGAAACCTAATTGTGCGCAACGAATTGCTGAAACATATCCTCCGGGACCTGAACCTATAATGACTACGTCAAATGAACTCATAGTATTTGATTTAAATTTTTTTAGCGGTTACAAAATTAAGGAATTAAGTTTTGTCTGAAGTTTAAATTACAATGTTTTTTGTGTGAAATTTGAGGGATGATTAACTACAAGGGGCGTTAGGAGTTATGTGGAGGGGTGGTGTGTTTTTTTTGTTTCAGGTTTCAGGTTTCAGGTTTCAAGTTTCAAGTTTCATGCTTCAGGTTTTTAAACTTTGTGTTTTACAATAAAAGCCTAAAACCTCAGAATCTTAAAAAACTTTGCCTCTTTGAACCTTTGCTCCTAAAAACTTAGAACCTCAGCAACTCAGAGACTTTAAAGAAAACCATACTTGGCATTCATGCGTTTTTCTACTTCTTCCCAAGAACTTGCCTGACTTTCTCCCGAAAGATATTTTTCTCTTTCTTCTGAAACTAAATCATAGTGTGAATCCGAAACAATAGATTTTTTTTCATCAAGGTTTATGGCATCAAAAACGCTTTCTAAAATTTCTAATTTCGAATCGTCTTGAATAAATTTTCCAAAATCATTTATAAGCTTACGTCTTAATTCTTTAGTTTCCATATCCGTTGAATTTAATTCAAATAAATCTTTTTAGTTTTGGATTGTGTTAATCTATTGAATTTAACAGCAACGCAAACCCCCGATTTGAAACAAAGAAACTGAAACACAAAACCTTTGTACCATATATATCTTTGTTTAAAAAACTCTATTTAGCTATCAAATATAATTCTTTCGTTTTACTTTGCTTTTAGTTCATTTAAAACTATTCTAAGTTAAGAACAATTATATCAAGATTTTTAGGTTCTAGTGCGCTGAATCAAAGATTCTCCAAATTTTATAAAATTAAATAATTTTTCCACTGCCCAACTAAGTTCATCTTGATTACAACAGTAATCCTTGATTTCACCCAGTTTATTATAATTTGAGATATTAAATCCCTCTTCAATATCGTTATACCAAATAATTTTATCCCCACAGAGGGCTACTACCCAAAAACCTCCTCCTTCATCACCATAATCTTTCTCAGACCATTTTATTGGATCAATTTTAATTGATTGCCAAAAATTCGATAACTCTTCACTCAAATCAGGTTCTGATTTTTGAATTTCATCACTAAGTTCATTAAATGATATTGGCTCCCACTCTTCCATAATCTGTATATTATTATCTTGATAAATACTGTCTATACCAATCTAAAAAATTCATAGGTATTTACTTTTAACACAGAAACAAAATTTGGCTAAAGCCTTTTCCATGTCCTAATTTAAATCTCCAGCTAAAGCTGGAGGCAATTCATAAATAAAGCTCTGCGATATCAACAACTCGAAATCTTAGCAACTTAAAGAACCTTTAACCTCTTACTCTTTACCCCTAAACCTTAGAACCTCAGCAACTCAGAACCTGAGCAACTTTCAAAAAGAAATCACCGTAGAATTCTTCACCTCACTAATCATAAACATACTCTGCGTACTTCCAATGTGCTGTAGTGAAGTCAGTTTAGTTACCAAAAACTCCCGGTAGGCCTCCATGTCTTTTACGAGTACTTTCAAGATGTAATCATAATCACCGCTTACGTGATGGCATTCTAAAACTTCGTTGAGCTGAATAACTTCACTTTCGAATTTGGTTAAAAACTCTTTGGTGTGTTGAATGAGTTTCAAATGACAAAAAACGACAAACCCTTTTTCGATTCTTGATTTATCGACCAAAGCCACATAATTTTTAATAATCCCTTCGCGCTCTAACTTCTTGATGCGTTCATAAACCGCAGTTACCGAAAGATTGAGCTTTAAGGACAATTCTTTGGTTGTCTTTTTACTATCGGTTTGTAACAAAACCAATAGCTTTTTGTCTGTAGCGTCTAAAGTCATTTTTTGTAGGTATTTAGGAATGAAAGAAAATCTATTGCAACTTCATTTATTAACCAAATTTAAACAAATAATCTACAAATAACCATAATTATAGTTTTAAAATCTAATTACAACAACAAGCATTGACTTATTTTCTAATATAGATTTATTTTGAAAAAGAATTCCAATCGTAGGAATCAATTTCAAAGATCAATGTCAATGACAGATATCAATTTGAAAAAAATAAAACTAACTTAAAAATAACTCTAATGAACGATTTTAATCCGGCAGACAAAATTCAGGATTTACAATATTTTGGCGAATTTGGTGGTGTCAATCCGTCCATTTCAGATTCTTCTACCTATACTTTTCTTTCCGCTAAAACCATGTTTGATACTTTTGAAGGCAACATGGAAGGCTGTTATTTATATTCACGTCATTCGTCGCCAAGTAATTTGTATCTGGACCAGGCTTTGGCTGCTATGGAAGGCACAGAAACAGCAAATGTCTCAGCTTCGGGAATGGGCGCCATTACACCTACTCTACTGCAATTATGTGGTGCGGGAGACCATATTGTTTCCAGCCGTACCATCTATGGCGGAACCTATGCTTTCCTTAAAAACTTCACACCTCGTTTTGGCATTGAAACGAGTTTTGTAGACATCACAAAATTAGATGTTGTAGAAGCTGCCATCACCTCAAATACAAAAGTCTTGTATTGTGAGACCGTGAGCAATCCATTACTTGAAGTGGCTGATATTGCTGGTTTGGCAAAAATTGCTAAAAAGCACAATTTAAAATTAGTTGTTGACAATACATTCTCACCACTATCTGTTTCACCTGCAAAATTGGGTGCTGATATTGTAATTCATAGTTTAACAAAATACATTAACGGAAGTAGCGATACTGTTGGTGGTGTCACTTGTGCTTCTAAAGAGTTTATTAACGCTTTGAAAAATGTAAACAGTGGAGCCAGCATGCTTTTGGGACCAACAATGGACAGCTTACGCTCTGCCAGTGTAATGAAAAATCTTAGAACGCTTCATATTCGTATCAAACAACACAGTCATAACGCTCATTTTTTAGCGGATCAGTTTGAAAAAGACGGACTAAAAACGGTTTATCCGGGACTAAAAAGTCATCCGAGTCATACGCTATACAAAACAATGATCAATCCGGAATATGGTTTTGGAGGTATGATGACCATTGATGTCGGAACTTTAGAAAAAGCCAATGAACTGATGGAATTGATGCAAACCAGAAATTTAGGATACCTGGCAGTAAGTTTAGGTTTTTACAAAACACTTTTCAGTGCACCGGGAACTTCAACTTCCAGTGAAATTCCGTTAGAAGAGCAAGCGGAAATGGGATTAACGGATGGGTTAATTCGTTTTTCAATTGGTTTAGATAACGATATTCAGAGAACTTACGAAATGATGAAAGCTTGCATGGTCGAGCTTGGTATCTTATAAAAGCAAAACAATTCTTTATAAATAAATTTGCAAGATTTTTTTTTAGTTTGTTTAAATCCGCTGGAGATTCTTCTTTTAGCGGATTTTTTTTGTTGCCACGAATTTGCACGAATTAAAATTTAATAAATTCTTGCTGTTTGCTTTGGAAATGAATCTGCTTGAAAATATTTTGCCACAGTTTTAAAGAATTAAAACGATTTTTTATTGCTCGCTGATTGAGCAGATTTATTTTTTCAACTTAATGATAAAATAATCTGTACGAATCATTTTAATCTGTGGCTAAAAAAACCCTAAACTAGAGAGCTAAAATGATCTTTACCGTAAGCAGATCCAGCATATTTAAACACGTTTAATATAAAAATAATCCGTGCTAATCTGTTTAATCAGTTTAATCTGTGGCTGAAAAATTAGTCACAAATTTAGCAATCAAATGTCTTTTAACGCACGCTGATCTGGCAGATTTAAGCAGATTTAATTTAAAACTTAGTGATAAAATAATCTGCGCCAATCTTTTTAATCTGTGGCAAAAATTAATTCATGCAAATTCGCGCCATTCGTGGCAACAAAAAAAAGCCGTTCTGAACAATCAGAACGGCCTTCATTTATATTAGAATTAATGATTTATTACACTTTTTCTACCAAATTCAATTTACTGTTTTTTCTACTAAAGCCAAAGTAAATACAAAGACCAATAAGCAACCAAACAGTGAAATAAATCCAGTTCCAAACACTCAATTCGGCCATCATATACAAACAACAGATTAAACCTAAAAGTGGGATCAATGATAATTTTTGTCTGAATGCCCATACTGTTAATCCGCCTAAAACCAATAAGAAAATCCACATTGGAATTTTGTGTTTGAATAAACTTAATCCACTTTCGTATTTTAAGGAATCATTGATTGGTAAACCTTTTACAACCTCAGCATATTTTACTTCATCATCTTGGTATTGACTCAATAAATGTTCTAAATCGGATGTTTCTGAAGTTTTATTCTGAACATCTATACTTTTCAGATAATTGAAAACTTTTTCGGAATCATTTTTATCAAGTGACGTAATAATATCAGCTGAACTATTGATTTGAGTTTCATTTGTAATAAAACTCATTGTTGCTTTTTTATTATATCCAAAAGCAAAAATCAATCCGATCGCTAAAAAAGCCGGCATTATATATTGTGAATTGACATAAGGCGTTTTGAATTTCCCTCTTGGGATCTCCGGTTTGTTTTGCAAAACCAAAACTCCGGCACAAACCAAAACGAATGCAAATAAGGTTCCAATACTACATAAATCTGTTACCATAGTAAGATTCAGAAACAAGGCAGGAACTGCCACCACAAAACCCGTAACAATAGTAGCGTAAGAAGGTGTTTTGAATTTTGGGTGTACTTTTGAGAAACGTTTTGGCAACAATCCGTCACGACTCATACTCATCCAGATACGTGGTTGTCCCATTTGAAAAACCAATAAAACACTCGCCATTGCTACTACCGCACTTACGGCAATAATTCCTGACATCCATTTTAAGTCTAATTTCTCGAACACAAATGCTAACGGATCACCAACATTTAATTCATTATAACGCACCATTCCGGTCAGAACCAAAGCAATTGCAATGTATAATAATGTACAGATGATAATTGCCCACATCATTCCGCGTGGTAAATCTCTTTGTGGGTCTTTACATTCTTCCGCAGTTGTAGAAATGGCATCAAAACCGATATAAGCAAAAAATACTGCTGACACTCCTTTTAGTACTCCACTTACTCCATTTGGTGCAAACGGATGCCAATTGGTTGTATCTACATAAAATATACCCACTGCAATAACCAGAAGTACGATACAAAGTTTTACAACAACCATGATGTTACTCGCATTACGAGATTCTTTCATTCCGCGGTAAATCAATGCTGTAATTAAAATAATAATCAACAAAGCCGGAAGATCGGCTACGAAGTGAAAAGAACCAAATAAAACCGGAGAGGTATTCCAGGCCGTATAAGCCGATTGTAAAGCCGGTTCTAAGTTCTCGAATGTTTTTCCGCTGTGCATTAAAGCTGTTGCGTTATTAAAGCCGTTTGAAGCGGTCAAATAATCCATTTGAACCCATTGCGGGAGATGAATGCCTCCGCTGGCCAGGAGTCCTGTAAAATAATCACTCCACGATATGGCGACGGTTATATTCCCGACCGAATATTCCATAATTAACGCCCAGCCAATTATCCAGGCTATAATTTCTCCAAAAGCAACATAAGAATACGTATAAGCACTTCCAGAAACCGGTACCATCGATGCAAACTCTGCATAAGCAAAAGCGGCAAAGCTACAGGCAACTGCTGTAAAAAGGAATAGAAAAATTACTGCTGGTCCTCCATCGGCACTGGCTTTACCGATTGTACTAAAAATTCCTGCTCCAACAATTGCAGCTATACCAAAAGCGGTTAAGTCACGAGCAGTCAAGTGTTTGCCTAATGCATTATGACCGTCTGCATCATTTTTTGCAACTTGTTTTAGAATTTCCTGTACTGTTTTTTTTCGAAATAAACTTGAAAATGCCATATAAGGTTTTACGATTAAAAATTAATATATTTCGGACTTTATGCTTTTATTTTACAAATAATGCAAATTTTATCCTGAAATCAAATATATAAAACGATTTTATTTTATTTGGGTTTCGTGATTCTTTTTTTGAACACAAATTGCACGAATTTCCACCAATTGTTTTTTTTGCCACTTATTGAAATGATTCGAACTGATTTAGGATTCTTTCTCGCCACGAATTGTATTAATCTTCACGAATTATTTTTTTGCCACTGATTAATAATTATTCCCACAGATAATTTAATCTTTTTAATCTGTGGTTAAATATTTTTTCACGCAGATTTAGCAGATTTTTTTGCCGCGAATTACACGAATTTTCACGAATTATTTTTTTTGCTACTGGTTAAAATGATTCCCACAGATTATTTAATCTTTTAATCCTTTGCATCTGTGGTAAAATATTTTCTCATCACGAATTTAAAAAATTTTAATTCGTGTAAATTCGTGCAATTCGTGTCTAACTTTTTTCTTGCCACAGATTAAAATGATTCACACAGATTATTTAATCTTTTTAATCCTTTAAATCTGTGGCAAAATATTTTCTCATCACGAATTTAAAAAATTTTAATTCGTGTAAATTCGTGCAATTCGTGTCTAACTTTTTTTTTCACCATCAATTACACAAACTAAAAATTCCAATTCGTGAAAATTCGTGTAATTCGTGTCTAACTTTTTTACTTCAGACAACTCTTCAAAATACTCACCGGATGTTGTGCTTCCCGGCTTGTTCCGTCGTAGATTTGATGGCGACAACTTGTTCCTGCAGCGGCTATTTTTACATTTTCGGCGGTTGAGCGTACTTTTGGGAATAAGGTATCTTCTCCCATTTGCATGCTTACTTTATAATGCTCTTTTTCATAACCAAAAGATCCCGCCATACCGCAACAACCCGAATTGTAAATCGTAACCAGATTGTTCTTCGGCAGATTCAGCATCGCGAACGTTGCCTCGATTGAACTCAATGATTTTTGATGACAGTGCCCGTGAATCTTGATTTCTTTTTTCTCTTCCGAAAAGGAATCGGCTGTAATTTTCCCTTTTAGAATTTCTTTTTTAAAGAATTCTTCAATTGTAAATGCATTTTGAGACACTTTAGCAGCACTTTCTTTATCATCTGCCAGACGCAAATATTCATCCCTAAAAGTCAAAATTGCAGAAGGTTCGATTCCGATTAACGGTGTGTCCTCTGAAACTAATTCTTTAAAAACCCCAACATTTATATTGGCGATCTTTTTGGCTTCTTCGAGGAAACCTTTAGACAGATAGGTTCTACCACTTTCTTCATGAGCTACAACCAGAACTTCATACCCTAATTTTGTTAAGAGTTCAAAAGCATCGATTCCGATATTAACGTCATAATAATTGGTAAATTCGTCATTAAACAAATACACTTTCCCATTCGGAAAATCATTGCCTTTTGATTTCTGACTGTCGTACCATTTCCTGAACGTTTTTTTTGCTAATAACGGGACTTGCCTTTCGGGAGCAATACCCATGCTTTTTTTGACCAAAGATTGATTCGAAATAAAATTCGTAATCGACGGAAAGACACTTCCCATTTTATTCAATTTTGCATTGTGGGCAAAAATCTTATTTCGGGTCGAAAATCCGTTAGCTTTTTGGTATTGGTATAAAAATTCTGCTTTCAAGGTTGCCACGTCAACATTACTTGGACATTCACTGGCGCAGGCTTTACAACTCACACACAACTCAAAAACTTCGTATAATTCTTTTTGATCGAATTTGTTTTCTTTTTCAGAATACGTCAAATATTCTCTCAGTGCATTGGCTCTGGCACGTGTGGTTTCTTTTTCATTTTTTGTGGCGCGATAACTCGGACACATTGCTCCTCCTGCCGATGGTAATTTTCGACAATCTCCGGAACCATTACATTTTTCGGCAGCACGTAAAATCCCTAAACTATCTGAAAAATCCTGAAACGTTTTAATATCCGGTTCTACTCTGCCTGAAATTACACGATGATTTTCATCCATTTTAGGAGCGTTTACAATCTTCCCGATATTCAAAACTGAATTGGGATCGAAAGCCAATTTGAGCCTTTTCAACAACTCATAATTTTTTTCTCCCACCATAAATGGAATAAACTCTCCTCGCACCATACCATCGCCATGCTCACCACTCAAGGAACCGCGATATTTCTTTACCAAAATAGCTACCTCGGTTGCAATCGTTCTAAAAAGAACGAGGTCTTCTTTTTTCTTTAAATTTAGCTCAGGGCGCAAATGCAATTCTCCGGCTCCGGCATGTGCATAGTAAATTGCTTTTTGTCCATATCTCTCCATCATGGCCGTAAAATCGGCTATATAATTGGGTAAATCGCTCAATTCTACCGCTGTATCTTCAATAGAATCGGCTGCTTTATCATCACCAACAATACTTCCTAGAAGACCAAGACCTGCTTTTCTTAAATCAACAACTTTATCTATATCTGCTCCGTAAATTTTTACAGAAGCATACCCAAAATTATTCTTCGCCAGATCGGCAATTAGAGCCTCTGCTTGTAGTTCTGCATCTTCCATACTATGAGAAGCCAACTCAAACATCATAATTGCTTTTGGTTCTCCCACCAGAAAAAACCTGTTTTTAGCTTGCTCTCTGTTTGTTTTTGTACATTCTAAAATAATGTCGTCAATCATTTCGCAAGTATACAAATGGTGTTTCATTGCCACTACAACAGATTCCAGAGATTCCTGAATGCTGTGATAATGCGCCACCACCATAATATTCTGCGTTGGCGGTAAATCATCTACTTTTAGCGTGACTTGCGTGGTAAAAGCTAAAGTTCCTTCACTTCCGCAAAGCAGTTTTCCCAGATTAATAGTAGGTTCTGTTCCTCCAAACAAATCCGACTTCAACAAAAGATCGACTGCATAGCCCGTATTTCTTCTGTGAATTTCAGGTTTCGGAAATTCATTTATAATTTCCTGCTGAGCCGCTTTATCGGAGAGTTCTACGAAAATATTTTTGTATATTTTATTTTCTAACGTATCACCTTTGGTCTTTTCGACAAATTCTGCAGAAGTAATTTCATTAAAAACCACTTCGGAACCATCACTCAAAATTGCGTTAATGGTTACAATTTTATCACGGGTTACTCCATATCGAATCGAAGTTGTTCCGGACGAATTATTCCCAACCATTCCGCCAATCATACATCGGTTTGAAGTCGAAGTATTGGGTCCAAAAAATACACCGTGAGGTTTTAGAAATAAATTCAATTCATCCCGAATCACACCAGGCTGTACGGTAACCGTTTTTTTAACCGGATCAAAAGCCAGAATCTTGGTAAAATTCTTAGAAACATCAACCACAATTCCGTCACCAACCGTTTGTCCTGCCAAAGAAGTTCCGGCAGTTCTGGGCGTAATCGAAACATTATGTCGCGCCGCAAACCGAATCAGCTTACTTATGTCTTCATTGGTTTTAGGTAATGCCACCGCTTTTGGTCTCATTCGATAGACCGAAGCATCGGTCGAATAAAGCGTTTTATGAAGATCATCGTATAAAAGTGTACCTTCTAATGATTCTGCTAATTGCTGCAACTCCTTATGTATTGACATAAAATCTTGATTTATTATCTATTCTAAACTACAAAAATACTTCTTTTTGAGGTTCTGAGTTTTTTTCATTAAAAACAAATTTTTAACGCGCAAAACCAAGTTTTCAAGCTGTACACTTGCTTTATTTTACGTTAAAAAAACTTTGCCCCTCTACACCTCAGCACCATAAAAACTTACAATACAGTAACCCCGGCCTCAACAAAGTTTTTAACCTTAGGGCTTTTGGGATTCAAATCTGTAATTACGGCATGTAGTTGTTCTAAGCCGCAGACTTTGTGCATCATTTTTCCGTTAATTTTATCGGAGGTTGCCATGGCAATCACTTTTTCGGAAACTCTGATCATTTCTTTTTTAACTACCGATACTTCATAGCCCATTTCGGTAAGTCCTTGATTTTCGTCAATACTGCTGACGCCCAGAAAGCAAATATCAGCTTTGATTTTAGACAAAACGTGCACCACATCGATACCAATGGTCACCATTGCATTTTTCTGCAGTTTTCCACCTATAAAAATCAGTTCAATATTGGGGTGCTGCGACAATTGCATCGCGATTGGGAGACTATACGTATATATGGTAGCCGAAAAATCTATTGGAATTAATTTGCAAAAAGACAGGTTTGTAGTTCCACCACTCATGATGATTACCTGTCCTTCTTTCAAAAAAGCCAAGGCTTTTTGCCCTACAACTATTTTCTTTTCTTCGTTGATTATGGCAATATCAAAAACGTTTTTGGAGTTGCATTTCACCAGAAAAGCGCCACCATACACCTTATTAATCAATCCTTTATTATGAAGTTCATTAAAATCTCTTCGAATGGTGTCCTCAGAAATATGAAGTTCAATGGCAAGGTCGATGGTATTAATTTTTTCAGTCTCCTGAAATTTATCCATGATATACTGATGTCTTTCTCGTTTCAACATGTACTCTGATTTTTTTTCAAATATAAAACTTAGTCTATTAGAATCCTCTTAAAAGAAAAGTCTCTTTTAAATCAAAAAGGGAATGTAAAGATATAAAAAAATCGTAAACAGTTTGCGTTATTATGCATTATCTTACACAAAAACAAAATTTCACGCATAAATTTGCAATTTACCAAAATAATTTATACATTTCAATCCTCTAACCAATCCAAAAAACCTTAAAATGAAAAAACTACTATTTATTTTATTTGGAGTTCTTTTGTTTGCGCAGCCACTTTTTGCACAGACAAAAACGGTAACCGGTACTATTATAAGTACAACCGACAACCTTCCTTTACCCGGCGTGACGATCCTTATTGAAGGAACTTCCAAAAGTGCAATCACCGATTTAGACGGAAAATTTAGCATTGCGGCAAACGAAAATGACAATTTGATTTTCAGTTTTATTGGCTTTGCTTCAAGAACAATTAAAGTTACCTCAGCCACTACTTCGTTAAACATCAAAATGAAAGAGGAACTCAACACACTTTCTGAAGTTGTAGTTTTAGGATCAACCGTACGTGCAACCCGAAAAGAACTTGGAAATGCCGTAACCAGTATCAAAGCAGAAGATTTAGTAAAGGCACAACCCGGAGGTTTATCTACTGCCCTACAAGGTAAAATTGCCGGAGCTCAAGTTTCTCAAAACTCGGGAGATCCTGCAGGAGGATTTAGTATCAAACTGAGAGGAACGTCTTCTATATTAGGCTCTTCAGATCCTTTATATGTTATTGATGGTGTGGTACTAAACAATGCCACAACAAACGTTACCAATCTAAATGTTACGACAGGTAACTCGAACATGCAAATTGGTCAAAACAGATCAGCAGATATTAATCCGAACGACATTCAGAGCATTGAAGTTTTAAACGGTGGTGCTGCGGCAGCCATTTATGGGTCAAGAGCGGCAAATGGAGTGGTTCTTATCACGACCAAAAAGGGAGTTGCAGGAGAAACAAGATATACTTTTTCTACCAGTTTAACTTCTAATACCATACGCAAAAAAGTAGATGTAAATCTATCTAACAAACAATTCGTAAACGCTTCTCCAGCTCTGTTCCCGATTCAAGGAAATCCGGCAAGTCCAACTACCGTAAATGTACTGAGCAGAAATTTAGAGACCAGAACGATAGACGTACAACGTTACGATTACCAAGATGATATTTTCACCACCGGAATTGGTACAGATACTTATTTCTCTGCTCAGGGTGGTGACGAAAAAACGAAATTCTTTGCTTCGTTAGGCTATCTGACAAACGAAGGAATCGTAAAAAACACTGATTTTAAAAGAGGTGGCGCCAAGATTAGATTAAAACATGACTTTAATTCTAAACTATCGGCTACAATGGGTTTAAATTATGTGAATTCGGCTTCGAATGAAAAACCGGATGGAAACGTTTTTTGGAGCCCAATAAATTCCATAAATATTACAAACAACACCTATGATATCAATCAGAGAGACAACAACGGAAACTTATTGGCTGTAGATCCAAACAGAATTAATCCCTTGTCAATTATAGAGACTTTTAAAATCAAACAAAATACAGATCGTATTATTTCTGATTTGCAATTGAACTATGTTCCTTTTAAAAACTTCAATGCCGATTTGATTTTTGGTATTGACAATTACAATCAAAGAGGAAATGTGTACATTCCGAGATATCCTTATGTAGTCAATCCTGCTTATTACAACGATGGTTATGTTTCGGAAGCTACTAACAGAGTGGTTCAGTTTAATAATGATTTGAACTTAAGATATGTTTGGAACGTTAATTCGAACTGGAAAGCAACCACTTTTGGAGGTTACAACATTCAAACTTACAGAGACAACTTCGCTGCTATTGAAGGTCGCAACTTAAAACCTTTTGTTGAATCCATTAATGCTTTTAATACCTTAATCGCAGGTTCACCAAGCGCCAGTCAGTCCAAATACAATTTATGGGGGTACTATTTACAAGAAACAGTTGGATACAAAGAAAAACTGTACCTTACTTTGGCAGGAAGACAAGATGCTTCGACTATTTTCTCTAAAGACAACAGGTCTCAGTTTTATCCAAAAGCGAGTTTGAGTTATGTCCTTTCTGACGAGCCTTTTATGCAGCACATAGACAACGTACTGAGTACTGCCCGTTTGAGAGCTTCATGGGGGAAATCGGGAAGTTTAACCGCGATCAGACCTTATGCGCGTTTTACGAACTATTCTACAGGAACACTTCTTGGTAATACCACCTTTACACTCGAAGGTTTCAAACAAGGAAACCTGGATTTGAAACCGGAAAGAAGTGCTACTTATGAAGTCGGCGGGGATTTTGGTTTCTTAAAAGATCGTCTAAATTTATCTTTTAGTTACTATAATGCCGATATCGAAGATTTGCTTTTACCGGTGCAACTGGCGGCTTCACAAGGAGCAACCAATACAATTCAGAACATTGGTCAAATGAACAATAAAGGTTTTGAATTAAATCTTAGATACGATGTTATCAAAAAAGAACATCTGACTGTTGGCGTATTCGTTAATTATAGCACGAACCGCAACAAGGTAACCGGATTACCTCAACAGCGTTTTAAACTGGACAGCAACCTTGCCGGAGCGCCTGTTTTTGTTGAAATGAACAGACCAATTGGTATTTTCTACGGCACTTATTTTGCCAGAAATCCGGACGGAAGTTTATTACTTACACCAACCGGTTATCCACAAACCGAAAAAGGAGATGTAAATACCGGAACACCACAGCGTGATCCTTCAGGACAACCAAAGGGGACAATTTTAAACAAAGAAATCGGGGATCCGAATCCGGATTATATCATTTCGTTTGGAGCGAATTTAAACTACAAAAAATTCGGTTTTTCGATTCTTTTTGATGGGGTTCAGGGAGGTGATGTATTTGATGCCGATTACAGAACCAGACAAGGTGTAGGGTCAGGAACTATTGTAGCACAAGAACTTAATGGCGAATTGCCTCGTGGGTATATCTGGTCGGTTTATAATATTGAAGAATTCAGAGTTGTTGATGGAAGCTATCTGAAACTAAGAGAAGTTTCGCTTAATTATTCGTTTGGAAAATTAAACAGCTTTTTTGATGATTTGACGGTAACTGCAAGTGGAAGAAACTTAATTTCCTGGGATAATTTTACCAGTTTTGATCCGGAAACCAACTCCGGTGGACAGTCTTCTGTAGCGAAGTACAACTTTGGTACGGTGCCAATTCCGAGCAGTTATTCAGTAGCATTGAAATTTCAATTTTAATTAAAAAAGAAAACATCATGAAAAAGATATTCATCCCTATAGTAAGTCTTGCCCTGCTTTTTACGAGTTGCAACGAAGAGTATTTAGACCCGACAAAACCATCACAAAACATGGTTTTAAGTACCCGAGACGGAATTATTGGCGCCTCAAATGGTTTGCAACAGCTTTGGACAATTGACAGAATAAGCCCTGTGTACAATACAGTAACAGGCAACGGATTCACTACATTGGAATTGCGATTACTAAATGCCGGAAATGTTGATGAAGGAGAACTTTCTATTGGTGGCGAAGTTTTATCAACCAAAAACACGGTTGTAAATAACCTTTGGTCCCAATGCCTCATCATAAACTCTGAATCGCAAAAAATACTCGACAACGTGAATGTACTGACTTCAGAAACAGAAAGAGCAAGTGTCTTGGTGCATGCTTCTATTTTTAAAGCTTTAGCACTTTCTACCTTGGTACAGTATTTTCAGAACGTTCCTTTGAGAACCGAAAAAAATGCGGCTTTCAACACCCGAACCGAAGTCTTAAATGCAGCAATTGCCTATTTAAAAGCTACAGAACCTTCCTTAGACAAAGCAACTGGTTTTGCAGGTTTAGTTAATACGATCAATTATAAAAATACCGTTTATGCGCTTTTGGCCAGAATGTATATGATGACAGGCGATAATGACAATGCTTTAAAATATGCCGGATTGGTTGACTTAAACGTAAAATCGGTTTTTGGATTTGATGTGATCAGTAACAATCCGATTGCTTTTATTTCAATTACGACTAACAATGTTTTTCAACCGGTTAATTTAACATTAGGATTACCGGCAAGTCTGACCCCTAATGCTTCAGACGAAAGATTAAACTTTTACATCAAACCGGGTTCCAATCCTACGGTGGCTACAGGATTCTTTGATACTAATACAAAAGCGATTCCGGTTTATTTACCCGGAGAAATGATGCTTCTAAAAGCGGAAGCTTACGCAAGAAAAGACAATGTACCTCAAGCCATTATCGAATTAAATAAAGTTTTGACAAAAACTACCGCAACAGATGCTTACGGAATTGGAGCCAACTTACCTCCTTATGTCGGAGCGGTTACCAAAGACGCAGTTTTGGAACAAATCTACAGAAACCGCTGTATCGAAATGTACATGTCAAGTTTAAAACTGGAAGACAGCAGAAGATTTAATCGTACGGGAGCCGGTCTTACCGGAGCCGAAAGAAATCGCAATTGGTATCCTTATCCGGATTCGGAAAAAAATAACAATACCAACACTCCTGCTGATCCGGCAATATAATACTCAAAAAGCCAAGGCATTTCAAAAGAATTCCCTTGGCTTTTATTCCCTAAATTTAATTCATTTAGTATGAAAGATAAAAACCCTGAAACAGAACGAGAATCATTATATCAAGATTTAGATCAAATGAGTGTTCTGGAACTGCTTACGAACATTAATACGGAAGATCGGAAAGTACCTCAAATTGTAGAACAACAAATTCCGAAGATTGAAAAATTGGTAAAAGCCATTGTCAAAAAAATGCAACTTGGCGGAAGATTGTTTTATATAGGCGCCGGAACTTCGGGTAGAATTGGCGTTTTAGATGCTTCTGAGTGCCCTCCTACTTTTGGTGTTCCACCCGACATGATCATTGGTATTATTGCCGGTGGTGATACCGCTATCCGAACAGCGGTTGAAAATGCGGAAGATGATGTAAATCAGGCCTGGAAAGATCTGGAAAAATATCAGATTTCGAGTTTGGACTTTATTATCGGAATTGCTGCTTCGGGAAATACTCCTTACGTATTGGGCGGTCTTAAAAAAGCAAAAGAAAACAAGGTCAAAACGGGAAGCATTTCCTGCACCAGCACGGGACTTATTGCCCGCGAAGCCGATTATCCGATTGAACTTGTTACAGGACCCGAATTCCTTACGGGCAGCACCCGAATGAAAGCCGGTACCGCTCAGAAATTAGCTCTTAATATGATCTCGACTTCGGTCATGATTAAATTAGGAAAGGTAAAAGGAAACAAAATGGTAGACATGCAATTGTCTAACGAAAAACTGGTAAAAAGAGCCGTCAAAATGATCATGGAGGAGCTAAACATCGAATATGATTTGGCTGCGACATTACTTCAAGAACACAAAAGTGTACGAGCCGTTTTATTAGCAAACAACAAAATATAACAATCTCACAAACACCCCCCTAAAAGATGTCATCAGGTACAATTCTAATTTTTATCGTAGTCTATTTTGGTCTTTTGTTTTTTATATCGCATACCATTAGCAAAAAAGGACAAGACAATGACTCTTTTTTTAAAGCGAATAAAAACTCCAAATGGTACCTAGTGGCTTTTGGAATGATCGGGACTTCGCTCTCGGGACTTACTTTTATTTCTGTTCCCGGTGAAGTTGGATCACCAAACGGAGAACAATTCAAATATTTCCAGTTTATAATGGGACAAGCCGTTGGTCTTATCATTATCGCCAAAGTATTGCTTCCGTTATACTATAGAATGAATCTAACTTCAATTTACAGTTATATCGAAAAAAGAATGGGGCCAAACAGTTACAAAACGGCAGCCTCCATTTTTTTGGTAAGTCGTACCGTTGGTTCTGCTTTGCGTTTTTATTTGGTTATCCTTGTATTGCAACGCTATGTTTTTGACCACTATCACATTCCGTTTCCGGTTACTGTTTTTTCAGGTTTAGCTTTTGTCTTTTTATACACCTACAGAAGCGGTTTAAAAACCATCATTATCACCGATACCTTGCAAACGTTCTTCTTGGTTTCCTCCGTTTTTATTACCATATATTTTGTTTTAAACAGTTTGGATTTAACAGCCTTTGAATCTATTTCCGCCATTCGAAACAGTAATTATTCCAAAACATTTTTCTTTGATGATTTCCTGACAAACAAGTATCATTTTGCCAAACAATTCTTAGGAGGATTGTTTATAATGATTGCTATGGTTGGACTTGATCAGGATTTAATGCAAAAAAACATCAGCTGTAAAAACATCGGCGAAGCACAAAAAAACATGTACACCTTTACGGTTATCTTTGTCACGATCAGCCTTCTTTTTTTAAGTTTGGGAGCCTTATTGTATATGTACGCCGACAAAAACGGCATTACAGTACCGCTGGATTTGGTAACAAACAAACCCAGAACGGATCTGCTTTTCCCTGAAATTGCGCTGAATCATCTGTCAATAGTTCCCGCTTTTGTATTTCTATTAGGAATTGTTGCAGCCACGTTTGCTACAACAGATTCTGCTTTGACGGCTTTGACTACCTCTTTTTGCGTTGACTTTTTAGGAATGGACAAATCGGAAAACATTTCAAATCCTAAAAATGTAAAACGCAGACATTTGGTTCACCTGACCTTTGCGTTTTTGTTCTTTTTGGTCATTATTGTATTGAATTCTTTTAATGACAGCTCGGTTGTAGCCTTAGTTTTTAAAGCTGCTTCTTATACTTACGGCCCGTTATTAGGTTTGTACGCCTTTGGATTATTGCAAAAAAACAGAATCGTAAACGACAAATTAGTGCCTTGGTTCTGTATCCTGGCTCCAATCTTGACGTATTTATTAAGTGAAAACTCTAAAGCCATTTTCGGTTATGTTTTTGATAATGAATTGATAATCGTAAATGCCTTAATCACTTATGTCGGACTTTATTTCACCAGTAAAAAATCAAGCGAAAAAATATACTTTTAGACCAATTAACAGCAAAATAATCTAATTTTAGTCCTTGCAAATTCAACCCAAAACAGCTTCCTTAAATTTAATTGTAATGAACAAGAACATCAGTAATCTCTACCAAATTGCACAGAAAGAAACGCGTACCATTATCGGATTAATGTCCGGAACATCTCTGGACGGGCTCGATATTGCTTTATGCGAAATTTCAGGAAGCGGAAAAGAGACGGTTGTTAAGTTGCGTGAATTTGTAACGGTAGATTATACCGAGGATATAAAAATCGAAATCCGAAAAGTCTTTGCTAAAAAAACAATTGATTTTGAACACCTGATTTTACTAAATGAATGGATCGGCATTTTACATGCTCAAATGATCAACGATTTCTTAAAAAAATGGAACATTGCTTCAAGTGCTGTCGATTTGATTGCATCACACGGACAGACGGTTTTGCATGCTCCGAAATTCCTGCACCGACAAGAAAAATTCACCAATGCCACTTTACAAATTGGCGATGGGGATCACATAGCTGTCAAAACAGGAATCATAACACTTTCTGACTTTAGACAAAAACATATAGCAGCAGGCGGAGAAGGTGCGCCATTGGCTGTCTATGGTGATTACTTTTTATTTGGGGAAAAGGGTAAAAATCGTATTATGCTCAACATGGGCGGCATTGCCAATTTTACGTACCTGCCCGCCTCTCTAAATGCTGAC
This sequence comes from Flavobacterium sp. ABG, assembly GCF_001027725.1. Taxonomy (NCBI): domain Bacteria; kingdom Pseudomonadati; phylum Bacteroidota; class Flavobacteriia; order Flavobacteriales; family Flavobacteriaceae; genus Flavobacterium; species Flavobacterium sp. ABG. The sequence continues at coordinate 83,331 of NZ_LEKS01000016.1, read as the reverse complement.
GAAGCTTTTGTAACCGATACCGGAACCGGAAATACTTTAATCGACCTTTTTGTAAAACACAACTATCCTGAAAAAAGTTACGACAAGGATGCCGAAATTGCCCAACAAGGAACCGTAAACCAGATCCTTTTAGATCATTTAAAAGACAACGAATTCTTCCGTCAGGAATTTCCAAAAACAATTGGCCCTGAACTTTTTGGTTATCATTATGTTGAAACGGCTTTATCGAAAAGTGGTCAAAATCAGATTACCGTGCCGGATTTACTAGCGACTTTAACTCGTTTTAGTGCCGAAACTATTGCTGAAGCTATTGAAATCTCAGTAAAAAATACGACTCATAAAATTCAGGATTTTAAAATTTATATTTCCGGCGGAGGGGCTAATAATCCGTTATTAGTGAAATGGTTGAAAGAATTATTGCCTTGTCAGTTTCATAAAAGCGATGAATTAGGAATTCCGAGTGATGCTAAAGAGGCGGTTTTGTTTGCTGTTTTGGCTAATGAGACGGTTTCGGGGAAAGCTTTCGATTTTGGGACTAAGGAAGGAATTCCTTCTGTTACTATGGGGAAAATTTCATTTCCTGATTAGGGATGGTTTGTGCGGATTCGCTATTGCTTGCAATTTTTAACACATAGAAACATAGATTTTTTTTTAATGCAAGACAGCTTAAGAAAATCATAGTTTTTATACATAATCCTATGTGATTTATTTGAAGTGAAACGATCTTTTTTTAAGCTATGCAAACTATGAGTCTATGTGTTAAAAAAAATAATCGCAGCCAGTGAGTTAACAATAAAACATCGATAAACATGATTTAACACATAGAGACATAGCTTTTTTTTTAATGCAAGACAGCTTAAGAAAATCATAGTTTTTATACATAGTCCTATGTGATTTATTTGAAGTGAAACGATCTTTTTTTAAGCTATGCAAACTATGAGTCTATGTGTTAAAAAAAATAATCGCAGCCAGTGAGTTAACAATAAAACATCGATAAACATGATTTAACACATAGAGACATAGCTTTTTTTTATGTAAGACGGCTTAAGAAAATCATAGTTTTTATAATTAGTTCTATGTGATTTATTTGAAGTGAAACGATCTTTTTTTAAGCTATGCAAACTATGAATCTATGTGTTAAAAAAAAATCACAGCCAGTGAGTAAACAATAAGCAGTAAAAAAATATTCTAATGAAAGAACGCCTAATTTCGATTGATGTATTAAGAGGACTCACTGTATTAATGATGACCATTGTCAATAATCCGGGGAGCTGGTCTACTGTTTTCCCGCCATTATTGCACGCCGAATGGAACGGTTGTACACCGACCGATCTCGTTTTTCCATTTTTTGTTTTTATAATGGGAGCAGCGATTCCGTTAGCGATTCCGACCAAGAAATTCGATGGCGAAATGTTCGAAAAAATCCTGACCCGTTCCTTACGAATCATTTGTTTGGGATTGTTTTTAAATTTTTTCAATAGTATCGAATTCTTGGGACTTACCGGAATTTCGTTGTTAGTAATCCGACTAGTGCTGACTTTTGTCGTTGGTTATGCTTTAATGGGCAATTTCTCTGCAAAAGTAAAACTGATTCTCGCTTTGGTTCTTTTTAGCTCCTTTTTGATTTTAGCTTATAGCGGTATAACTTCTTTTACCCAAGTAAGACTTCCCGGTGTACTGCAACGTATCGGAATTGTATATTTTTTTGCCACACTACTCTATTTGAAAACTTCAACGAGAACACAGTTTAGTATTATTGCTCTACTTCTTTTAGGATACTGGGCTCTTATGACACTCGTTCCCATACCCGGAATGGGTCATCCCAATCTGAACGCTGGAACCAATTTAGCAACTTGGATTGATACTCTTTTTCTCGAAAACCACATGTACATCGCTACTAAAACCTGGGATCCTGAGGGAATTTTAAGTACCCTTCCAGCCATAGCTACCGGCTTATTGGGTGTTGTAATTGGACAAACCCTAGGCAGTTCGGTGTCTCAAAATGAAAAAGCTAAAAAAATGGGCCTCATCAGTTTAATTCTAATCGTTTTAGGATTACTCTGGTCTCTTGTCTTTCCGCTTAACAAATCGTTATGGACCAGTTCTTATGTTTTATTTACTGCGGGTCTCGCTACTTTGTTCCTCACGATTTTATACTACATTATCGACATCAAAAAAATACAAAAAGGAACTAAACCTTTCCTGATGTGGGGCGTTAATCCAATGCTGGTGTTTTTTGCATCAGGTATTATTCCGCGCTCCTTGGCTATGATTCAATTTCCAAATCCAAAATTAGTAGGCGAAACAATTAATCTTCAACGTTACTTGTACGAATTCTGGATCGCACCGTTCTTTTCCAATCCTATGATGGCATCGCTTGCCGGAGCTTTGATTTATGTTTTAATCTGGCACGGTATTTTATATCTTTTTTACAAAAACAAAAGAATATTAAAAGTATAATACTAAATGAAAATTATACTTTTAATACCGTAATACTATAGTTTAATGTAGCTCCCTAAAAACAGTAAAATGAATAAGAAACAGCACCTTCTATTTTCAATTTTCTCTTTGTTGTTGTTCGCAGGAACAATGAATTCACAAGAAAAAACAAGCCACCCTAAAAACGAATTTAGAGGTGTTTGGATCGCAACCGTTGTAAACATTGACTGGCCCAAAACCAACACCGACAATGTCGAAAAGGAAAAAGCCGATTATCTTGAACTTTTAGAGACGTATAAAAAACTAAATTTTAATGCCGTAATTGTGCAAATCAGAAGTGTTGGAGATGCTTTATATCCGACCGCACTGGCTCCTTGGTCACGTTTTTTAACCGGTAAAGAAGGTGTTCCCCCAGATCCGTATTATGATGCATTGGCCTGGATGATTGAAGAAGCGCATAACAGAGGTTTTGAATTTCACGCCTGGATAAATCCCTATCGTGCTACTTTCGACTTAAACAAAGAAATTTTGAGTCCTGCTCATGACGTTTTCCAACATCCCGAATGGATGATTGAATACGGCGATAAAATCTACTACAATCCAGCATTACCGGAAGTTCAGGAGCATTTAACCAAAATCGTAAAAGAAGTGGTCGATACCTATGATATTGATGCCATTCATTTTGATGATTATTTCTACCCTTACGCCGTTCCCGGAAAAGTTTTCAACGATACCGATTCTTTTACTAAATATGGATCGGGTTTGACCTTAGATGATTGGCGTCGCAAGAATGTGAGCGATTTTATACACACGATTTCCACCACCATAAAAGCGAGCAAACCTTGGGTGCAATTCGGCATTAGTCCTTTTGGGGTTTGGCGCAATAAATCAGTCGATCCGAAAGGTTCTGATACGCAAACGACTTCAACCAATTACGATGATTTATATGCCGATCCTGTTTTATGGATGAATCAAAATTGGATCGATTATATCGCACCGCAACTGTATTGGAGTATGGACAATCCGAGAGCTTCTTATTCGAAACTAGTGCAATGGTGGGCAGAAAATTCAAACAACACCCCTATTTATATTGGCCATGCGGCTTATAAAATTAAAGTCGATGCTGATAAAAGCTGGGATATTGCTACTGAAATCCCAACTCAAATTGATTTTTTAAGAGAATTCAAAAATATAAATGGTAGCGCTTATTTCAGTGCGAAATCATTCAACGGTAAAAACTACGATGTCGTACGTCTGTTAGAAGAAAACCAATACAAATATCCTGCGCTTCCGGCCGCTGTTCCGAATTTAAAGAGAAGCATCACTGCTGTTCCAACTGTAAATAAATTTGCGAAAAACAGCGCTGCTTATACGTTTTCAATTCAATCGCCGTTGGATACTAAAGTTCGTTATATGGTAGTTTACGGAGCCAAACACCTTTCAAAAATCAATACTAATGATGCCAGCCAAATTATTGACAAAATAGCGGTTCATGTAATTAATAACGAAATCACATTTTCGATACCTGCCCAAAAAATGAAACCATATAAAGCTTGTGCTGTGACGTTTATCGATTATGCCGCAAACGAGAGTGCTCCAACCGCAATTAACTTAAAATAGCAATTAAAAATTCGTTTAATTGTTCCGTCAAATAAAAGCAGCTTTCAATTCTTGATTTTGAATTTTGTCTGTTTTTGACAAGTGCAAAAGAATATTAAAAGTATAAAAAACAACAAAAAACACTCGATAAATATCCTCTAATTATAATTTCTTATACTCACCTAAAAAAACTATTTTTGGTACCTGTTTAAAAAAGATTAAAATGCATAAAAACCAGCACTTCATATACTCTATTTTGTTTTTATTGTTCTTTGGAGGAACGATGAATTCTCAAGAAAAAACAATGCACCCCAAAAACGAATTTAGAGGAGTCTGGATTGCAACCGTTGTAAACATTGACTGGCCGAAAACAAATACGGACAATGTTGAGAAAGAAAAAGCAGATTATCTTGAAATTTTAGACACTTATAAAAAACTAAATTTCAATGCGGTAATTGTACAAATCAGAAGCGTTGGTGATGCTTTTTATCCTTCAGAACTGGCTCCTTGGTCGCGTTTTTTAACAGGTAAAGAAGGTGTTACACCAAGCCCGTATTACGATACTTTGGCCTGGATGATTGAAGAGGCGCATAAGAGAGGTTTTGAATTTCACGCCTGGCTGAATCCCTATCGTGCTACTTTCGACTTAAACAAAAAACTTTTAAGTCCGACACACGACGTGTTCAAACACCCGGAATGGATGATTGAATACGCAGGAAAAATCTATTATGACCCTGCGCTGCCTGAAGTGCAGTCCCATTTGACTAAAGTCGTGAAAGAAGTGGTTGATAAATATGATATTGATGCCATTCATTTTGATGATTATTTCTACCCGTACACCGTTCCCGGAAAAACATTTAACGATGCCGCATCGTACAAAAAATATGGCGCAGGTTTAAGTCTTAGCGATTGGCGTCGTGCCAATGTGAGCAATTTTGTGCACACCATTTCTACTACAATTAAAGAAAGCAAACCGTGGGTTCAATTCGGAATTAGTCCGTTTGGCGTTTGGCGAAACAAATCTCAAGATCCAAAAGGTTCCGATACGCAATCAACCTCTAATTATGATGATTTGTACGCTGATCCTGTTTTATGGATGGATCAAAAATGGATCGATTACATTATGCCGCAATTGTATTGGAGTATGAATAACTCGAGAGCTTCTTACTCAAAATTAGTAAAATGGTGGTCTGAAAACTCTAACAATACAGCGATTTATATTGGTCACGCTTCTTATAAAATCAGAGGTGATGCTGATAAAAGCTGGAATTTTGCCAATGAAATTCCAACTCAGATTAATTTTGCCAGAAGCTACAAAAACGTAACCGGAAGTGCCTATTTCAGCGCCAAATGGTTCACTAGTAAAAACTTTGACATCGTACGTCTATTAGAAGAAAATCAATACAAATATCCGGCACTTCCACCGGCTGTTCCGAATTTAAAACGAATTGTAATCGATATTCCGGTTGTGACTGAATTTGTAAAAGACAGCTCTTTTTATACGTTTTCTATCAAATCACCACTCAATACAAAAGTCCGTTATATGGTGCTTTACGGAGCCGATCATATTTCAAAAATCAATACGAATGATGCCACTCAAATTGTAGATAAAATAACGGTTCATGAAATTGATAATCAAATTACATTCTCTGTACTGGCTCAAAAAATGAATCAGTATAAAGCTTGTGCTGTGACATTTATTGATTATTTTGCAAACGAAAGTACCCCAACCACAATCGACTTAAAAAAGACATTTAAAATCTATTCCCCAGCTCAACCAAATGAAAACAGATAATAAACCCTGGTTTTGGATTCCACTTCTTAATTTTGCGTCCGGCTTGCCTTACGCCGTAATTATCTCTGTTTCGGTACTGATGTACAAAAACTTAGGGATCAGCAATGAAGATATTGGTCTTTATACTAGTTTATTATACTTGCCTTGGGTAATCAAACCTCTATGGAGTCCTTTTATCGACCTGCACGGAACAAAACGAAAATGGTTTTTAGCCATGCAATTTGTAATTTCACTTGCCTTTTTATTGGTTGGTTTTATCATTCCGTTGAATCACTTCTTTCTGATGAGTTTGGCTATTTTCTGGGTTGCAGCTTTTGCTTCTGCTTCGAATGATGTAGCCAGCGATGGATTCTATTTGTTGGTGCTACCAAAAGAACAACAGTCATTTTTCCTCGGAATCAGAAGTACTTTTTACAGACTCTCTATGCTAGCCGGAAACGGTTTAATCGTATTATTTGCGGGGCATCTGGAAAATAAATACGGAGACAATACGAAAGCATGGTCGTATACCATGATTGCAGTAGGTTTATTAATGGCTTTTATTACGGCATACAATTTTATTTTCACACCAAATAGTGAAGTAAATACCGTAGGAACGGCTAAAGAAGCGCACGAAAAAAGCTTCGGTTCTGTATTTGCCAGTTTCTTTAAGAAAAAACAAATCGGACTGGTATTGACCTTTATTCTCGTATTTCGTTTAGGCGAATCGCAGCTCCTCAAAATGTTAAGTCCTTTTTTATTGGATGAAAAAAAATTAGGCGGAATGGCATTGAATACCGAATCTGTTGGAATTATTTATGGAACATTAGGAATTCTTGCTTTAACAATAGGTGGAATTTTAGGTGGAATTGCCATTTCTAAACACGGCCTCACCAAATGGATGCTTCCGATGTTTCTGGCCATGCATTTACCGATACTTGGTTTTATTGGATTAGCTCATTTTCAACCCGAAGAACTTTTTCACCTGCATATAAACGCCTACTTTTTTGAAATAAACTCCCCTCTAAATCTCTATACCTGCATTACAGTTGTATTGGAACAATTTGGTTACGGCTTTGGTTTCACCGGTTTCATGATGTATCTAATTCATGTTGCTGAGGGCGAATCTAAAACTTCACATTATGCAATTGCGACCGGTTTTATGGCATTAGGAATGATGCTTCCGGGAATGCTAAGCGGTTATATACAACAATTTTTAGGCTATCAAAACTTCTTTATTTGGGTTTTTATCGCCACTATTCCAGGTCTTATTTTATCACGTTTTTTAATTTTCCCGAAAGACTTTGGGAAAAAAGCTGAAGAAGTTTAATCCCAAATCAAACATCTTACCTATGGAAACCAATGCGAATTTACAATCCGAACGCAACCTAAAAGGAGCTGAGTTCGAGAAAACAGGAAATCTTGAAAAAGCAGTTGAGTTATACGAAGAAAATGTTACGGAAGGCTTTAAAGGAAATCATCCTTACGATCGATTGGCCACGATCTACAAAAACCAAAATGACATTGAAAACGAAATTCGGATTTTAGAAAAAGCAATTATTGTTTTTGAAGAAATCACCATCGAAGACCGATTAGAAGGTTTGCCAAAACTCTTTCGATTTAAAAACCGATTAGAAAAAGCAGTACATACCAAAACGCAGCTTGCCAAACAAAAGAAAAGCAAGCTAAAGTAAGAATAAATTTCACAGTACTTATATCATGAATAGCTTAAAAAGGACCAATTCAGATGATGCTGATTTCTTAAAACTGGTCGTTTTATTAGATCAGGATTTAAAAATAAGAGATGGAGAAGACCATGCTTTTTACAATCAATTTAATAAAACCGATACCATAAAACATGCTATCGTTTATTATGAAAATGGTATTGCCGTAGCTTGTGGCGCTTTTAGAGAAAAAACCAATGATACCGTCGAAATCAAACGCATGTATGTGCATTTTGAACATCGAAAAAAAGGTATTGCTTCTATCATTTTAAAAGAATTGGAGACTTGGGCTGCCGAAGTACAATACAAGTACACCATTCTGGAAACAGGCAAAAATCAACCTGAAGCAATTGCCTTATATCAAAAACAAAAATATACGACAACTCCAAATTATCCGCCTTACGAGGAAATGGATAATAGTGTTTGTATGAAAAAGACTTTATACTAATGAAAATGACAGCTGAAGCCTTAAAACAAAAAGTGGGACAATTCTTTTTTCCTGCCGTTTTTATAAACGATACCGAAGAAAACATTCAGGAAACAGAACGTTTGATAAAAGAACACAACATTGGAGGACTGACTTTTTTTCATAGTCGTGCCAGTGCTGCAACGAATTATGAAAGCAAGAAAAAAGTTGTTTTTAACGACGACAGCTACGAAAAAATTAAAGCCTTAATTGCACGTTACCAAAAATGCGCTCCTACTCCACTTTTAATCAGTATTGATGCCGAATGGGGTTTGGCCATGCGTATCGAAAAAACACCACAATATCCCTACGCAATTACGTTAGGTGCTTTGCCTGAAAACAAATCAGAGCTGGTTTACGAAGTTGGAAGACAAATTGGGTTAGACCTTAAAGCTGCCGGAATTCATTATAACTTATCGCCTTTGGCAGACATCAACAACAATCCGAATAATCCGGTCATTGGCTACCGCTCTTTTGGTGAAAACAAAGAAAAAGTGGCCCATTTTGCGCTGGAATATTTAAGAGGAATGTCGGATGTCGGGATTTTAGGTTGCCTGAAACACTTCCCGGGACACGGAAATACTAATGTAGATTCGCATTTAGGATTGCCGGTTTTAAAGGAGAGTTTAGAAGAATTACTGGAAAACGAATTATACCCTTTCATCAAAGGAATCGAAAACAATGTCGACTCCATCATGATTGGACATCTGGCTGTTCCGAGTTTAAATGACGGAAAAGATACTTCAGCCACTTTATCAAAACCTATTATCGAAACGCTTTTGCGCGATCGATTGGGTTACGACGGATTAGTCATTTCGGATGCCTTAAATATGCACAGTGTTTCAAAACTATACGAAACAAAAGGCGAACTGGAATGGGAAGCTTTTAACGCCGGAAACGATGTTTTGTGTTTTGCTGAAAATGTGCCCGAAGGAATTCAGGAAATCTTAAAAAAAGCTAGTCCGGAACGCATCGAAGAAAGTTATAACCGAATCTTGAAATGCAAAGAGAAGGTTGGAATCTTATCTGAAAAAGAATTTGCTCACGGTGAATTAGATTTCGAAAAAGCAGCTGTTTTGAATACCAAAATTGCAGCAAATTGCCTGACCAAAATCATCGACACTTCGAATACGGAACAGGCTTTCGAAGCACATAAAAACAACCAATTAGCTAAATTGAGTTTGTATAAAAATACAGAAAATAGCTTTTTTAAAACCCTAAATTCAAAATTAGCTTCTCCCGAATTTGCTTTTGAAAATTCAGAAGATTCTAATACCGCTTCGATTAAAAAAGAACTGGAAGGTTTTGAAACCATACTTATTTCTTTATTTGTTCCGAAAGCAAAACCGATGAACAATTTCGAAATAAATGACGAAGTAATCGTTTTACTTTCCGATTTGCTTCAAACCAAAAAATGTATTCTTTACGTTTTCGGTAATCCGTATGTTTTGCCTGTAATTCCTAATCTTTCGAAAGCTTCAGGACTTGTTCAGGCGTATCAGGATTTTGAAGAATTTCAAAAAATCGCAGGATTGCAAATTCTTGAAAACGGAGCTTGCAATGGAACCTTACCTGTAAATATTGACATTCAATAACTTACAAAGAACCCAATACAAACAATAACAAAAACCTATCACTTAATAAATATTAATAATTACATCTTATTGCAAACACCCTTACTTATACCCTACTTTTGCACCGAAATAAATTTTTAATTTAAAACGAAAAATATGTCTTTAGTAGGAAAGAAATTCCCAAGTATTGCAGTAGATGCTATCTCAGAAATGGGTGATAATTTAAAAATCAACATTTTTGAAGAAGCAGTAAACAACAACAAAAAAGTACTTTTGTTTTGGTACCCAAAAGATTTCACTTTTGTATGTCCAACTGAATTACACGCTTTTCAAGCTGCTTTACCAGAATTTGAAAAAAGAAATACTATCGTAATTGGAGCTTCATGTGATACAAACGAAGTACACTTTGCTTGGTTAAACACTCCAAAAAACAACGGTGGAATCGAAGGTGTAACTTACCCAATCTTAGCTGATACAAACCGTAACTTATCTAACATTTTAGGTATTTTAGATATCGATGCTACAGAATACAGCGAAGAAACTGATTCAGTAATCATCGAAGGTTCAAACGTAACTTTCAGAGCTACTTACCTAATTGACGAAACTGGAAAAATCTTCCACGAAAGCGTTAACGATATGCCATTAGGACGTAACGTAAACGAATATTTACGTATGGTTGACGCTTATACTCACATTCAAGTTAAAGGTGAAGTTTGTCCTGCAAACTGGGAAGCCGGAAAAGAAGCTATGAGTGCTGACAGACTTAGTACTGCTGAATACTTAAGCGCAAACTAAGAATACTAAATTCCAAATTTTTTAAATTCCAAATTCCAATGAATATAAATCAGTTTTATAGCAAATTGGAATTTGGGTTTTAAATCCACAGATTTCCCTTCACAAAAATTCAATAACAATTTCAATAATCAAAATTTCAAAATTCCCACCAAAAAGTTTGGAATTTGGAATTTAAAATATTGGAATTTAAATCAAACAATATGTTAATCGACTTAAACGAAGATACGTTAGCAGATTTAGTTGCTAAAAACGAAAAGGTAGTAGTACAATATTCAGCATCATGGTGTGGAAACTGCCGTATTATGAAACCAAAATTCAAAAAATTAGCAACAGAAAATGACGCTATCACTTTTGTTTTGGTTGATGCTGAGAATTCTCCGGAATCCAGAAAATTGGCTAATGTGAGCAACTTACCAACCTTTGCTACTTTTGTAAACGGTAAATTGGTAAACGAAACACAAACCAACAAACAAGAAGTTTTAATCGAATTAGTGAACGAAATTGTTTAATTGATTTAACAAACAATCGATTTAACGAATAAACAGACAAAACATGAAATTACCCGTAATAAAACAATTAACGCAGTTTATAGAAGAAAATGATCAGGATTACATCATCGAAACGATTGAAGTTCTTGAGGCCATGACCGAAATTCCATCTCTAAAAGATGAAGAATTAGATGTAATTGGTGAACTAATTTCTAACATGTATGGTGCGTTAGAAGTACATAAAATGGTAGTTCAGGGAACAGATAAAAAAGAAGCTCTAAACGCGTTTATGAAACGTGTCCTGGGTTCTATCGACAAATAGTCGGCCTCTCTCAAAAAAAACAAAAAAACATGACTTAAAAGTGCTTTCTTAATTTAGGGAGCACTTTTTTTTTATGCACTTTTTTTTAGTAATCAGTCTCAGTAGTCAGTCTCAGTTTAGTCCTCGTCTACAATCTTAACCTAATAACATTGTTTTGCAATTAATTCACAACCGATGTCTCCTTAATCGGAGTCGAAGGGGTTTATCGCTTAAAGGGTCTTCGACTTCGCTCAGACTGACACACAAAAAATCTAAAACACCATCATTGTCCCCCTGAGCGGAGTCGAAGGGCTTTATCACTTAAAAGGTCTTCGACTTCGCTCAGACTGACACACAAAAAAATCTAAAACACTATCATTGTCCCCCTGAGCGGAGTCGAAGGGCTTTATCACTTAAAAGGTCTTCGACTTCGCTCAGACTGACACACAAAAAATCTAAAACACCATCATTGTCCTCCTGAGCGAAGTCGAGGGGCTTTATCACTTAAAAGGTCTTCGACTTCGCTCAGACTGACACCCAAAAAATCTAAAACACTATCATTGTCCCCCTGAGCGGAGTCGAAGGGCTTTATCACTTAAAAGGTCTTCGACTTCGCTCAGACTGACATTCCGAAAAACTAAAATCTCCCGTTTGTCCCCCTGAGCGAAGTCGAAGGGCTCATTTTATTGTTCCCACAACCCATAACAAATACTTTTACATTCAAATATTAATCCTTACTTTTGAACCTCATTAATTTAAACAAAAATCATGGCTTCAATAACATTAGGAGGAAATCCGGTTCATACTTCAGGCGAATTACCAGCAGTTGGTTCACAACTAGCTGATTTTAAATTAGTACAAAACGATTTATCAGTAGCTTCTTTGAGCACTTTTGCTGGTAAAAAATTGGTTTTAAATATTTTTCCTAGTGTAGATACAGGAACTTGTGCGACTTCTGTTAGAAAATTCAACGAAAGCGCCAGTACTTTAGAGAATACTACCGTTTTGTGTATTTCAAGAGATTTACCATTTGCTCAAAAACGTTTTTGTGGTGCTGAAGGATTAGAAAATGTAGTTAACTTATCTGATTTTCAAGCAGGTGATTTTGGTAAAAGCAATGGTTTAGAAATCGTTGACGGACCACTAGCCGGTTTACACTCAAGAGCCATTATCGTTGTAGATGCTGATGGAAAAATTACGCATACAGAACAGGTTGCTGAAATTGCAAACGAACCAAATTACGAAGCCGCTTTAGCAGCACTATAAATCACAGAATGGAATTCCAAAAAGACAATACATTTGTTAAAGGCCGACTTAAAAGCGTAACTTACGCTTTTAAAGGCGCCTTAAAATTAATCACTACCGAACACAGTGTTATGGTACAATTTTCATTAGGAATACTAATGACTATTGCCGGTTTTTATTTTCATATTTCTCATGAAGAATGGCTTTTTCAGACCTTAGCAATTGGTCTTGTATTAAGCGTAGAAGGTTTAAACACTGCTGTAGAAAAAGTAGCTGATTTTATTCACCCAAATTACCACGAAAGAATCGGTTTTATTAAAGATATTGCTGCCGGAGCGGTATTTTTTGCCGCAATGACAGCGATCGCAATAGGACTGATCATTTACATCCCAAAATTCATATAGGCAACAGGAAACGCAAGAATGGCAAGAACAACAAAAAAAGAAACTTTAGATAAAAAAAACGAGCCAAAGGCTGAGACTTCAAGACACTGGAGACCAAACAAACAACAACGGTTTGTTATAGGCTGCCTTCTGGTCTTGTTTTCTATTGCATTACTAGTTGCATTTATTTCCTTTTATATTAATGGACAATCGGACCAAAGTGCCGTTAGTGAACTCGGCGACCGCTCTGAGGTAGTGCAAAACTGGCTGGGGAAATTTGGAGCCTTTTTATCCGACATCATCGTTTACAAAGGATTTGGATTAGCCGCTTTTATTTTTGTACGACTCTTTTTCCTTACCGGAATGTTTTTAGCTTTGGAATTATCTCTCAAAAAACTAAAAAACATTTGGTTCTGGGATTTGTTTGCCATCATTATTGTTTCTGTTTTATTTGGATTCTTTGCTACTTCTGCACCCGAATTGGGCGGAACTATTGGTTATGAGTTGAATTTATTTTCACAAGATTATATCGGAAAAACAGGTACTTTACTCGCCTTGCTTTTTGGATTAATCATATACTTGATTTTCAAAATAAAACTGTCTCCGGAAAAAATTCAGTCTTATTTTGATTCTACAAAAAATGAAATCAAATCTGAATTAAATGCTCTTAAAACTCAGCCTAAAACGGAAAACGCCTACAATCTGGAGGAATTTGCTGTTGAAGAACCTGATGAAGAGTTAGATAACATTCATTTAAAAACAAATGAATCTCAATTTGAAATTAACAAAGAAGCATTAAAACCAACCATTTCAAATTCTTCTGAAATTGATTTGAACCCGGTTGTGAAACCGCTTCAAATGAACATCAACCCAACAACAGAAACACCGGTACATGCCGAAGAATTTGTTATTGAAACTCCTGAAGAAGAAGACATCATCGAAGAAAATCTGGCTTCCCGTCTGGTAGCTGATTTTGGTTTATTTGACCCTACTTTAGATTTGTCGAATTATAAATTCCCAACTATCGATTTATTAAAAGAATATTCGACAGGCGGAATTACCATTAATCAGGAAGAATTAGAAGAAAATAAAAACAAAATTGTAGACACCCTTCGTAACTACAAAATTGAAATCGCTCAGATCAAAGCAACGGTTGGTCCATCGGTAACTTTATACGAAATTGTGCCGGAGGCCGGAATCAGAATCTCTAAAATCAAAAGTTTAGAAGACGATATTGCCTTGTCTCTGTCTGCATTAGGAATCCGTATTATTGCACCAATTCCAGGAAAAGGAACTATCGGTATTGAGGTTCCGAACAAAAACCCTACAACTGTATCAATGAAAAGTGTAATTGGTTCTGCTAAATTTCAGGAAGCTGAAATGGAACTGCCAATTGCTTTAGGAAAAACCATTTCTAACGAAACTTTTGTTGTCGATTTAGCTAAAATGCCTCACTTATTGATGGCAGGAGCTACAGGACAAGGGAAATCGGTTGGACTGAATGCGGTATTGACTTCTCTTTTATACAAAAAACATCCGGCTGAAGTAAAATTTGTTTTGGTCGATCCGAAAAAAGTAGAACTTACTTTATTCAATAAAATCGAAAGACATTATTTAGCCAAACTTCCTGATACCGAAGACGCTATTATCACTGACAATGCAAAAGTAGTCAACACTTTAAACTCTCTTTGTGTTGAAATGGACAATCGTTATTCGTTATTAAAAGATGCGATGGTTCGTAATATTAAGGAATACAACGATAAATTTAAAGCCCGAAAATTAAATCCGGAAGCAGGACACCGCTTTTTACCGTACATCGTTTTGGTGGTGGATGAGTTTGCCGATTTGATTATGACTGCCGGAAAAGAAGTCGAAATTCCGATTGCGCGTTTGGCACAGCTGGCACGTGCTATTGGTATTCACTTAATTATCGCCACACAAAGACCATCTGTTAACGTAATTACAGGTTTAATTAAAGCCAACTTCCCTGCGAGAATCGCTTTTAGAGTAACTTCTAAAATTGACTCGAGAACAATTCTTGACACTCAGGGAGCAGATCAATTAATTGGACGAGGGGATTTATTGTATACTAACGGGAATGATGTGGTACGTGTTCAATGTGCTTTCATCGACACTCCGGAGGTTGAAAAAATCACTGATTTTATCGGTGGACAAAAAGCATATGCCACTGCTTATTTACTTCCTGAGTTCATTGGGGAAGAAAATGGCATTAATCTTGATATGGATATCTCCGAAAGAGACACTTTATTCAGAGAAGCTGCTGAGATTATTGTCAATGCTCAGCAAGGTTCCGCTTCCTTATTGCAAAGAAAACTAAAACTAGGTTACAACAGGGCGGGTCGTTTAATCGACCAGCTGGAAGCAGCCGGTATTGTTGGACCTTTTGAAGGCAGTAAAGCACGAAGCGTAAACATCTCAGATTTAAGTGCTCTTGATCAATTTTTTAATAATGAACAAAATTAACCCCATCATGAAAACTAAAATTCAGGAAATCCACAACAACTCTATCAAAAGCACGACTAAAAAGTATTTTCAAATGGCATTTATATTGCTTTTGAGCTTCACTTCTATGCAGGCTCAGGATAAAAAAGCCAAAGATTTATTGAATCAGGTGACGGCTAAAATAAAAAGCTACAACAATATTGCTATTGATTTTAAATATTCTTTGAACAACGCAAAAGAAAACATCAATCAGGACAGTAAAGGAAATGTAATCATGAAAGGCAATCAATATGTATTAAATTTCATGGGTGTTACTAAAATCTTTGACGGGCAAAAAACGTATACTATTGTTCCGGAAGACGAAGAAGTGACCATTTCTAAAGTAAACGAAAAAGACGATAATGCAATTACACCGTCAAAAATGCTTACTTTCTTTAATTCAGGTTATAAATACAACATGGATATTGTTCAGAATGTTAAAGGCAGAAAAATTCAATACGTAAAATTAGCTCCTACAAGTTCAAAAGATCAAAGAAAAGAGATTCTTTTAGGGATTGATGTGCAAACAAAACACATCTACAATTTAATTGAAACCGGAAAAAATGGAACAAAAACCACTTTGACCGTTAATTCTTTTAAAACCAACCAGCCTTTATCAAAAAATCAATTTACATTTGTAGCGAGCAAATATCCAAAATACTACATCAACAAATTAGACTAATTACAAGGTTGAAAATTTTAGACAAATACTTACTAAAAACATTCTTAGTTACATTTACTACGGTATTTGTAATTCTTTTTTTCATATTCATTCTCCAAACGGTTTGGCTCTTTATTTCGGAACTTGCCGGTAAAGACTTGGACTTGATATTGGTTGTGAAATTCCTTCTTTTCTCGATGCCCCGAATAATACCATTGGTTTTACCGCTATCGGTTTTATTGGCATCTATTATGACTTTTGGTAACCTGGCAGAGAATTACGAGTTTGCTGCTATGAAATCCTCAGGGATATCCTTACAAAGAGCCATGCGGGTTTTGATAATTTTCATCTGTTTCCTAAGTATTATTGCGTTTTGGTTCGCCAATAGTGTGATCCCGTATGCGGAATATAAATTTGTCAATTTCCGAAAAAACATCGCTCAGGCCAAACCGGCCATGGCAATTGCCGAAGGTCAGTTTAACGATGTTGGAACGTACAATATTAAAGTAAATAAAAAATCCGGTGAAAATGGCAACATCTTGACCGGAGTTACTATTCACGAAAAAACCAATAATTATGGTGAGAACAAAACTGTAATTAAAGCAAAAGACGGTGAACTAATCAGTAACGAAAAATCAAGTATATTAAAACTGGTCTTAAATGACGGGTATTATTATCAGGATGTAACGCCAAAAGATTACGAAGACCGTGCAAAATTACCTTTCATTAAGGGAAAATTCAAAAAGCAAATTATCAATATAGACTTATCCGAACTGAATAAAACGGATGACGATCAGGAAAACGTCGGAAGTACCTACGGCATGCTGAACGTTAACGAATTAAGCTATACTTTAGACTCCCTGAACAAGAATCTAAACAATGAAATCATCTCTTTTTCGGAAAATATCAATCAAAGGGTGGGGATCAAAACTTCACCTAAACCGCTAAAAACGGAGAAAAAGAAAAAACCATTACCGAACAATCTTTTGTCTTTATACACCAATAAAGAGAAATCAGACATTCTAAAAATGGCTGCCAGTAATGTGACGAGTAATATTTACGCTATCGACTCGACTCAGAAAGATTTAAAAGACAAACAAAGAGATATCAACAAACACATGACTGCTTTATATGAAAAGTTTGTCATTGCTTTTGCCTGCTTCTTAATGTTTTTTATTGGCGCTCCTTTAGGTGCCATTATCCGAAAAGGTGGACTTGGTCTGCCAATTGTATTTGCCGTTTTGATTTTTATCACCTTTCACTTTATCAACACCTTTGGAAAAAGACTGTCTCAAGAAGGCGGAATGACTCCGTTTGTTGGTTCATGGATGTCATCATTCATCTTATTGCCGTTGGCCGTACTGCTTACCTACCGTGCGACAAACGACAATGGATTAATCAATTTTGACGCAATTACAACTCCTATTTCACAACTATTTCAAAAAATTTCTGAACGATTTTTCCCTGTTCAAAATAAACAATAACTATGTCAACAACTAAAATACAATTGAATACCATTGAAGAAGCTATAGAAGATATTCGTCAAGGTAAAGTAATCATTGTAGTCGATGATGAAGATCGTGAGAACGAAGGTGATTTTTTGGCTGCAGCCGAAAAAGTAACTCCGGAAATGATCAATTTTATGGCAACTCACGGACGTGGATTAATTTGTACGCCTCTTACGGAAAGCCGTTGCAAAGAACTTGATTTACGCGCCATGGTTAGCAACAATACCGATCATATGGAAACAGCTTTTACGGTTTCTGTCGATTTAAAAGGAAATGGCGTTACCACAGGAATTTCTGCGGCCGACCGATCTAAAACCGTTCAGGCTTTGGTTGACCCTAACACAAAACCACACGAACTTGCGCGCCCTGGACATATTTTTCCATTAGTAGCCAAACAAGGTGGTGTTTTAAGAAGAACCGGACATACGGAAGCTGCAATTGACTTTGCAAGACTTGCGGGTTTTAAATCTGCCGGTGTTATCTGCGAAATCTTAAACGAGGACGGAACAATGGCCCGTTTACCTCAACTAATAAAAGTGGCTAAAAAATTCGATTTGAAATTAGTTTCGATTGAAGATTTAGTCGCCTACAGAATGCAACACGACAGTCTGATCGTTAAAAAAGAAGATTTTGACATTGAGACTCGCTTCGGAACTTTTAGATTAAGAGCTTACGAACAGACCACAAACAAACAAATTCATATTGCTTTAACCAAAGGAACCTGGAATCTTGGAGAAACGATTCTGACCAGAATAAATTCTTCACAAGTAAACAATGACTTACTTGGTACGCTGACTAACAATGCGGAACAACAGTTAGACGATATGTTTAAAGTGATCAATGAAAACGAAAAAGGTGCGGTTATCTTTATCAATCAGGATATGCAGGCCGTAAATTTATTGAACAGAATTCAAGAGCTTAAAACACTACAGGCTGAAGGAACAATGAAAGCGCCAAAAGTAATTATCGACAGTAAAGATTACGGAATTGGAGCTCAAATTCTTCATGATATTGACATTTCTAAAATTAGATTGGTATCGAATACCGAACAAACCAAACGTGTCGGAATGATCGGCTATGGTCTTGAAATCACTGAATACGTAAGCTATTAATATGGGAACATTAGAAGAAAGAATTGCAAAATCGGAAACTCATATTTTTAAAGCCGTTTTTCCTAGTACAACGAATCATTATGATACTTTATTTGGGGGTACTGCCCTACAGCTCATGGATGAAGTTTCATTTATTTGTGCCACTCGTTTCAGCCGAAAAAAAGTAGTAACGATCTCTACAGGCCAAATTGACTTCAAAAAAGCAATCCCGGCCGGAACTTTAATCGAATTGGTTGCTAAAGTAATTAGTGTTGGAACAACAAGTTGTAAAATTCACGTGGATATTTTCATGGAGCAAATGTATTCAGAACTCCGCGAAAGTGTTGTTTCAGGAACATTTTCGTTTGTTGCGGTTGATGAAAACAAGAAACCGGTAGCTATTTTAGACCACCTGGCATAAAAAAAGCAAAAATTATCTTTTCGTAAATACTGATACTTAAACACTTAAAATAACAGCAAAAAAAAGTTCAAAAAAAGTGCTTCAAAAGTTTTTATAATCGAAAAAGCGCACTATATTTGCACTCGCAATCAGCTAATGAAAGCGACATACTGGAGAAATGGCAGAGCGGTCGAATGCGGCAGTCTTGAAAACTGTTGACTGTAACAGGTCCGGGGGTTCGAATCCCTCTTTCTCCGCAAAAACAATTAAAAAGCTCCGTTATTCGGGGCTTTTGTTTTTTAGTTGACAATGTAGTTGACAATTCCTCTCTTTTTACATATCAAAAATTATCCTATTAATCTTATTCATTATTATATCTTAATATCTTAATATATAAATATCATATATGAATTAGTATATTTGAATCAAACTAAACCAATCTAAATTATGGACGGCAAATCCTTGAATCTTGTTGATTATAAAATTATCCAACTAAAGAATATATTCCCTGAGATATTCTCTGAAGACAAAATTGATTTGCAGCGTTTAAAACAAATTTTAGATGATGATGCTTTCTCTGAAGGTGAACATTACGAACTTTCTTGGGCTGGAAAAATTCAGGCACGAAAAGAAATTCAACGTCAAACAACTTCAACTCTCAAACCAGTCAAGGACGAAAGCATTGATTTTGATTCTCATCAAAATATTTTAATCGAAGGTGAAAATTTAGACGTATTGCGATTACTTCAAAAATCATATTTCGGCAAGGTTAAAATGATTTATATAGACCCGCCATATAATACCGGAAGTGATAGCTTTGTTTATCCTGACGATTATACAGAAACAAGAGAGGAATATCAAAAAAGAACAGGAGCTAAAGATTTAGAAGGCTTTTTGAATAAGCAAAATTCTTGGAATAAAAATATCAAAGAGAACGGACAATTTCATTCGGTTTGGCTCTCAATGATGTACCCACGTCTTTATTTAAGCCGAAACCTTCTAAGAGAAGATGGTGTTATTTTTATTTCAATCGATGAAAATGAGGCTGCAAATCTGAAATTGCTATGTGATGAAGTTTTTGGAAGTGAAAACTTTAGAAATACTTTGGCAATTAGACGATATGACAAAAACCTTAATACACAATTTATTGAAAACGGATTAAAGACCTTCAATGTTGGCTACGAATATATTTTTTGTTATGCTAAATCAGATGAGTTTTCATTCAACCCTATATTAAAAGAAGGTAATGAAGACAGAATGAATTTTGGATATTGGAAAGGTTTTTGGAATGATGCTGACAGACCGACAATGAGATTTGACATTTTAGGTTTTACACCTGAAGGTGGACAATGGAAATGGAGTAAAGAAAAAGCAAATGAGGCTGTTGATAATTACAGCGAATATCAAAATAAATATTCTTCCGAAATGTCATTGGAAGACTATTGGATTAAAACAGATAAAAAGAAGTCATTTATAAGAAGAAATCTAAATGGGCAAGGAAGAAACAAGGGTGTAGAACATTGGATTGCTCCTTCAAATGGAGCTTTGAGGAACACAAATTGGACGGACTTATTTGCTTCAAAAAGCGAAAAACTAATTGAAGGATTTTTTGATTTTCCAAAAAACGTGGATGTCATAAAAAACTTGATAGTTGGGAGCTGTGATGACGATGACTTGATATTAGATTTCTTCTCAGGAAGCGGGACAACCGCTCAAGCTGTTTTAGAATTGAATGAAACTTTTGGTGGTGAACGCAGATTTATTTGTGTGCAAATGCCTGAGTTATTGGATGAGAAAAGTAATGCTTATAAGGCAGGGCATAAAACAATTGCTGATATTACTAAATTGAGAATATCTAAGGTTATAAAAAAGCTAAAAAAAGTTCGACAAGAGAAGCTTTCTTTTGAAGCAAATCAAAAACTTTCCTTTTCATTTTACAAATTATCTGATAGTAACTTTAAAATTTGGCAATCTGATTTAGAAGGGAAAAATGCAATTTTAGAACAACTAACTGTATTTCAGCAATCCGAAAAAGGTGAAAGTGAGCATGAAAATATGTTGACCGAACTTTTACTCAAAACAGGATTAGGTCTTAATGCGAAATATTCAAAAGAAGGGCATTTTTTTAAGACAGAAAATATTTGGATATGTTTTGAGCCTTTTGAAAAAGGAATGAAAGAAGAAATCATTTCTGCTAACATCCAAAAGGCAATTTTCCTTAATTCATGTTTTACAGAAGATAAGCAACTCTCTAATTTTCAATTACAACTAAAGGAACATAAAATAAAACTGATTTTGATATGAAGTTAGAAAGAACCATTATTGAATGTAAAGATTATGATAGAGCAACTAAAAGGAAAACACCCTTTCACATTGCAAAATATACGTTTAATTATCAAAGTGATGCAGCAGATAAAGCTCTATTAGATAAAATTATTGCTGAAGGAACTGTTTTAGCGAACAAAGTCAATCCTGGAGCTGCAAATAACGGAAGTCAAAAAAGGGAATATGAGAAAATTCTAAATAATTGCATAGCAGGTATTCTATCAGAATATCTTTGGAAACATTTTTTAAATTCAAAAAGCGATACACCAGTTGTAAGGGAAACGAAATATGAAGGAGCAAGTACGCAAATAGATTTAGAAGTTATTGCAAATAACAAAAAAATTGAAGTAAGATCATCTTTCCCTCGAAACGGGATTGTTTTTTCACTATGTAGCAGCACTGACGAATTTGATGTAATAGGTATGTATTCAAATAGTTATAAACCGGCTGAAATTCAAAAAAACTATTATGTCCGAGCATTATTCCATTTAGCATTAGAAAGATACTGGCAAAAAGATGCAAATACAAGGATTCCAATTGTTGAGAAGCTTTTGGTAAAAATGAAAACTGATGGTTTTGAAGCATTTTTAACAGGCGGCGCTACTTGGGAAATGATGATTAATGATAACATTGGAAAAGCTAAGAATTTTATCCCTCATGACGAAAAAAGTATTGGTAGGCTTAATACTGCAACGTCTTATAGAGTTGTGCCATTTAGCAAGGCTTTAGATACTAAAAAAATTTTTGACATGATAACCTCTGAAAAATGAAAATACAATTTGATAGCACACAAGATTATCAGTCAAAAGCCGTAAATTCTATAATTAATATTTTTGAAGGTCAACCGTTAGCAAAAAGTGATTTTGAGTTTTCATTTGCTATGGAAGGAGCGAGTTTGGCTTTTACTGAAAAAGGAGTTGCAAATAATTTACTTTTAGAAAAAAACCAGATTTTACAAAATGTTCAGAAGATTCAAATTGAAAATGATATAGAAGAATCTGAAGGGTTAATCGAATCCCTCTCAGATGATCAAAAAACATTATTCAATCCTCTCAATTTTACTATTGAGATGGAAACAGGCACTGGTAAGACTTATACATTTTTGAAAACTATTTATGAACTTAACAATGTATATAATTTCAAGAAATTTGTTATTGTTGTTCCCAGTGTTGCAATTAGAGAAGGTACTTTAAAAAACCTACAAATTACTCACGACCACTTCCAAAGCATATATGATAATCCACCGATTAACTTTATTATGTATGAAAGGAATAATTTGACTGGATTAAGAAATTTTGCTACTTCAAATGCACTTCAAATATTGGTAATTAACATTGATAGCTTCACAAAAGACAACAATGTAATTAATACTCTAAGAGAAACTGGTGTGAAGCCGATTGAATATATTCAATATACTAATCCAATAGTAATAATTGATGAACCACAAAATTTTGAAACGGATATTAGAAGACAAGCAATTGGAAACCTCAACCCTATGTGTACCTTGCGTTACAGTGCAACGCATAAAAATCTTTACAATTTAGTATATTCTCTTAATCCTGTTCAAGCTTATGATTTAGGATTAGTCAAACAAATCGAAGTTGATGGTATAACAAGCGATAACAGCTATAATTCAGCTTTTATACATTATAAGGGAGTACAGTTAGGAAAAAAGAATTTAAAAGCCAAATTAAGCATTTATGTAAATGAAAATGGAGGTATAAAACAAAAAGAAATAAGTGTAAATATTGGCGAAGACCTTTTCGATTTATCTAATAAAAGAGAAACCTACAAAGACGGCTTTATTTTAAATAGTATAAATGCTTCTGAAGGCTATATAGAGTTTTCAAATGGCTTACTTTTAAAAGAAGGTGAAACTCAAGGCGGCTTAAATGATGAGGTAATGAAATTTCAAATTGAAAGAACTGTTAAATGGCATTTTGAAAAAGTCAAGAAGTTTAAACATTTAAAATTAAAAGTTCTTTCTTTATTTTTTATTGACAAGGTAGTTAATTATAGAGAATATGATATTGATGGAAACACCTCGAATGGAAAGTTTGCAATATGGTTTGAAGAAGCCTTCAATAAATATCAAAAACTTAACCCTGAAATTATTCCTTTTTCATGTAATGAAGTTCATAACGGTTATTTCTCAAGTGACAAAACTGGTAAAGGGAAAGACAAAAAAGAAATTTGGATAGATAGCAAAGAAAAAAACACTCAAAAAGACGATGGCACTTATTCGTTAATTATGAGGGAAAAGGAAAGGCTATTGAGTATAGATGAACCTTTACAATTTATTTTCTCTCATAGTGCATTAAGAGAAGGTTGGGACAATCCGAATGTCTTTCAAATATGTACGCTTAATGAAAGTAAATCGGAGCTTAAAAAAAGGCAAGAAATAGGTCGTGGTTTACGTTTGCCTGTCGATAATGACGGACAACGAATCCATGACAAAACAATAAATATTCTGACTGTAATCGCAAACGAAACTTATGAAGATTTCTCAAAAGCATTGCAAAATGAGATACAGGAAGAAACAAGTATAGAATTTAAAGACCGTATTAAAAATACGAGAGATAAAGTGCAAATTCAATTGAATAAAGAATTGACGATTGAAAACTATCCTTTATTGTTTGAGATTTGGGAGCGCATATCTCAAAAAACTCGTTATTCTGTTGACTATAATACAAATGAATTAATTAGGCTTTCTGTTGAAAAAATACAAAAAATGCCAGTTACAAAGCGTCCTATTTTAGAAAGCAAAACTGCCCATTTGAATTATTCTACTGATGGCATTGAAAGTAAATTAACTGACATAAGTGTAAAAAGAACTGAAGAATTACGCTATCAAATTCCTGATGTTTATGGATATATTCAAAGTAAAGTTGATATTACAAGAAAAACGATTTATGAAATTCTTACTCAATCTGATAGATATGCGGAGTTAGAAATAAATCCTCAAATGTATTTGGATAATATTTTGAATTGCATACAACAAACTTTAAATACACTGCTTGTTGAGGGGATTAAGTATGAAGAAATTAACGGACAAAAATATGAAATGACTTTATTCAAGTTTGAAGAAATTGAAACCTACCTCTCTAACCTTTTCAAAGCTTCTCAAACTAATAAAACAGTCTTTGATTATGTAGCTGTGGACAGCAATATTGAAAGTGATTTTGCGAGAGATTGTGAAGCTGATGAAAATGTCAAGTTCTTCTTTAAGCTTCCTAAAAAATTTAAAATACCAACTCCAATAGGCAATTATGTTCCAGATTGGGCAATTGTTTTTGACAACGATAATAGAATCTATTTTGTAGCCGAAACTAAAGGTACGCTGAATAAACAATTATTAAGGGATGTTGAAAAAATGAAAATTGAATGTGGTGAAAAACATTTTGCTTTGTTTTCTAAATCAAACGTTGAATATAAATTAGCCGTTACTACACAAGACTTACATTAGCTCTACTGAGATTTATAGGTCTATACAACTACTTAAAATAGCTGCAAGTTGAGGTTTTGGTTTATATCCGGTCAAAACCTTATCTGAAGCTGTATTTTGCCAATCAAAAAGATGCGGATTAAATTCATATTCTTCATAGCTAAAAACTTGTTGAGGTTCTTTGATTATGACTTTTTCTTTTTTCTCTGCATTGAATCCAAACCGTTCAAAAATGCGGATTCCTTTCATAGCTGACAGGATGTTATCCAAAGCGGAAATATAGATTTGGTAAGAAGCATTTATTCCTTTTTTCTTCATATCTGGCTCAGTAAAAATTTTGCTACCGTATTTTATAATCTCTATCAATCCGGTTTCAGCGTTGAATATTTCCCTCATATCCTGCGCCTGTCTTTGTGCAAATTTTGGTGTCCACAGTTTCAGCCAATCCTTAATCAATATTTCAGCCATTTCCTTATTGGCAACTATGATGTGTAAATGGGGGTTATAAGTCTTTTTTACCGGATTGAAATTACACTCCAGTGATTTAACGCCAATTAGCTTGATTCCTTTTCCTCTTTGATAATTCTTTTTGTGTCTTTCCTTTATCATTTGGAATCCCTGCATAACTTTTTTGACTATTACTCTTAATCTTCCTGCCGAACAGGCTTTGACAGTCAATGTGACAAAATACGGTTCTTCCCATTGCTCAATAATCGGATAATATCTATTTATGATTTCAGCTTTCCTTATACTGCAACAAAGTGTACAAAATCTGTTTTTACAGTAGTTGCCATACAAACGTCCTTCAACACTTGTAACCCGATTTTGGCAATAGTAGGTATTCCAATATGCCTTTTGCTTTTCATTATCACCTTTTTCTTTTGCGACATCCATAAGGTTTAACATCATATTTTGGGTGATAAATTTGCGCTTTGCCCTTCCTTTCAAAACCTCATCATTGCTGAGGTCAGAGCCATTTCCTGAAATAAAAACCGGTCTTTGTCCCGCTTTATTTGTCCCGTTTTCTCCTAATGTATTAAAACCTTCAACTTTTGTTGAAGGTTTTTTTTGTGGCTTTTGTTTTCTTTTCAATCTATACAGAATCCGAAGTACCGGATCAATACGAAAACCTGTGGACTAGCAAAAATTAAGCATATAAAAGCTGTGTAGAAACAAAAATCTCGCAAAGTCACAAAGCCGCGAAGTAAAAAAACAAACAACAAAAACTTGGCGCCCCTGCGAGAAATATTTTTCAGATTCAAAGAAGTACCGTTCTTTAGTGTGGATAATCTATTCGAAAAACGGATATAATATCTGACAAAACAGATGTTTTACAGGATATTTTTTTATCTTTGAAACTCATACTTTTTAATAGAAATGGCTTTATCTTTGAGCCTTTAGAAAATTGATCTTTACTATGGAACAGAAAATACATCAGGGAAGAAACGTAAAACGCTTCAGAGAAATGCTTGGCATCAAACAGGAAGCATTAGCTTTTGATCTGGGAAATGACTGGAACCAAAAGAAAATCTCGATGCTGGAGCAAAAAGATATAATTGAAGAGGAAATCCTTAATCAAATCTCTAATTCTCTAAAAATTCCCGTGGAAGCTTTTCAGAATTTTGATGAGGAACAGGCGGTGAACTTAATTTCGTGTAATTTCTCAGATAATGCAATGTTCAATAACAGAATTGAAGTTTTTAATAACAATCCGATTGAGGAGATTAAAAAACTTCATGAAGAGAAAATTTCCTTGTTTGAGCGCATGTTGAAAGAGAAAGATGAAATGATGCAAAGACTTGAAAAACTAATCAATAAGTAATATTGAAATAGTTCTTATTTAGAGAATTTATTAAAATATAAATAAGCATTTTTAAAACAAGCCCCAGCTCTACTAAGTTTGCTAGCAAATGTCTCTGACTTTGCGCTTTTTCTAAATGATCTTAAAAGCATAAAACTCTAAAAGTCTCTTACTTTAAATTGATTTAGTAAAGATTTTTTTCGGGAATATATTTTAAATCTAAATTAGTTTATTTCTGTATCTTCAACAAGTTAATAAAAAAAGTCAGCAGACTTTTAGAAGGTTTACAATTTATTAGCACATAAAAAAATTGCGCAAAGTCTGAGACATTTGCCATCTTTTCAGTAGAACTCTTAAGGGAACCGGGAATTACAATCAATACCAACTGTTCGGAAATTCCGAATTGTTCAACAAGAAGGTACAAGATTTCTGTATCTTCAACAAGTTAATGAAAAAAAACATAAGCTATTGATCCTGCATTGAATCCCAAAAATCAGAATCCATTTTTTTAATCTCGATTGTTTGCTCTACTTGCATACCTAACCCATAGTTATAGATATGACTTGCCAGATTTTTTCCATCGATTAATACAACCGTTGTATTGCCATACAAGTTTTCCACATACTCAATGGCTCCTTTTGAGAAATAGGATGTCGTAATAAAAACGCCTTTATTAGATTGTGCAACTGCCAAGGCGCCAACAAATTTTTGTATTTCTTCTCTTCCAATTACGGTATCTAACTTATATCTTTTGGCTTGAATATTTATTCTCCCAAATCCTAATATATCTTCTTTAATGATACCATCAATTCCGCCATCATTAGACCGCTGAGTCACGATTCCTGAATTTTTCACCTCACCACCATAACCCATTTTTTGAAGTAACTGTACAACTAATTTCTCAAAAGCTGTTGGAGTTTTACTTAAAATAGTTGTTAATATCTCATCATAAATTGAATTACGAATATTAGAAAAAGAAGCGTATAATTTTTCCTGAGGGGTTGATCCGTCATTAAGCTCAACTAATGCTACTTTAGGATTTTTGTTCTCCTTTTTTGTTTTATCTCTTTTCGCTACTTCACTGTCAACAAATTCATTAATTTTTTCCGGAGTCTGCATCATAGCAATCCCTTTAGTACTAATTTTATATATCCCCCTTGCAGGTTTATCCAATAGACCTGCCATATTCATATAACTCAAGGCCCAGGAAATTCGATCATAAAAAATATGCCCATTTCCTGACGGATACATTTCATTTACTTCTTCTTCAGTAAGCGAAAATTCAATTGCAAGTGGCTCAATGAAATCTTTAAGTTTCATAGATCTTCCATCTAACAATAATTTTAAAGCAGAAATTCTTATTTCGTCGAATTTTGGTATTGACATTATATTTTTTTTGATGATGGTAGTATGATGATAAACAATGAATCACCATATAATTGGCTTTTTTCAGAGCTAATATAAGAAAGAATACAAATTAAAACACAACAAAAAAAGGAAGAAATTCAATAATCTTAACTTCTAAAACCTCCCCTCCCGCTCTTTGATCAACATAAAATACTTCTCCTTCATCTCTTCAGACAAAAAAGAAATCTCAATCAACCCATTCCATTTTTCAACACTATCAAACATCTTCTTTAGTGTCTGATCGATAACTTTGTTACTTAATTCTAACCTCTCTTTTCCAAAATAATCAATAAAATCACCCGCTTTAAAATTACTTTTTTTCCCTTTTAGCGCTAATGCCATTTCTTCCTGAGGATTTTTAATAGCAATTGAAGAATTCAGAAAATCATAGGCGGGAGTTAAGGTCGTTTTCCCTGCTTTTGTAATCAAAGAAAAGTTTTTGAGATGCATGTCTTCGTTACCTGTGATAAAACAGAATAGTATTCTCTTAAAAAATTCTGCTTTTTCAATTGAAGGGAAAGTACAGAAATCATCTATCACTTTTACAATCTTCTCCATTGTAAAATTATATTTGGTATCTCTTGAACTTCCTGTTAACTGTGCGAAATCTTCCGTTGCATATTTTCTTCCTTTACCATAGCGGTCAAATCTCTTTATAAAATACGATTTTGAATTGTCTTTTGAATATATCAGCCCGTGAAGCGGAACTTCAATTCCGAATACTTTTGCCATGCGCATGGTCAGGTCTTCATTTTCGGGTAATTCCGGAAATATATCACTTTGAGGTTTTATTATGAAATTACCATACTGATCTACAATTTCAAACTGTTGGTTTTTAACCGATACTACTGCGCTCAATTTAGGTTGAACACCCTGAATAGATAATTTAGCTGCTCTATTGACCGCTTCCTGGCGCTGTTCTGAAGCAGAAAAAGGCAGATTTTGCAGTGCTGCCAATTTAGGAGCTAATAATTTCAATCCTTCGATGCTGTATAAATCATCCCCGCACGGTTTATAAGTAATTGGACATCTATTCATCATCTGCCGTTTTTACAGTTACTGCTCCCACCAAATCATTTCCTGTAGCCATAAGTTGTGAAAAGTAATCTTTACTATCTATCTTATTTATTTTTAAAAGTCCTTCCAGCATTATACCTTCCGGGAGCAGTCCTTCAAAAAATGGAGGAAAGTCCAGAAAAGAATATTTTTTGTGGTTAACAGGCATAGTAAGTGACACGGGGTCTAAAGAATAATCATCATCATAGGTAAATACATATCTTCCGCTTTCTTCCTCCATAAGCTCACCTGCCCTTACGCCATGAACATAAACTACCGCTTTTCTCATCTATTACTTTTTTAAGGGACTTATAAATTGAACCTCGATATTCAAAACATTCAGAACCGCCTGCAGACTGTTCCATCTTACAGATTCTTTATTCTTTTCGATATCAAATACAGTAGTTTTACCTACACCTGCTAAATCTGCTAATTGCAGCTGCGTAAGCCCTGCAGCTTTGCGATGCTCTTTAATAACTAGACCCAGATCAAAATCACTCATAATTACTGTTTAAGCAGTAAATTTAATCATTTTTAACTATCTACGGCCCAAAAATCACTTTATTAATCCATTTTTACCGCCTTAGCAGTAAAAAACCATAAATACGAAGTAAAATCAAAGCTACCTCAGCAAAACAGCCATAAATTACCGCTAAAACAGTAAATATTACGATCACATTCCAGAAGATTATTCAGTTCTTCCAGTATTACAATTTTCAGAAACAAATCAAAACAAAACCCCTTACCATTTTTCACAACAGTAAGGGATTCTAATTTATCAATCTAACAATTTTACTTAAAATACACACCAACCAGATTGCCGGCGTTATCTCTAAGGTAAACTGAAATTCTAACGTTTTTTTCGCCTCTGTAGTCAATGTAGGCTCTTTGATACAATTTGTTAGCATCAACCCAATCCGATTTTTCAAATTGGATGCTGTTGCTGTTTACAACCGTAAGTTCAGAAGAGTCAGATCCTTGACTGGTTGGAGTTCTCCAGGTAAAGAAAATTTGTGAGGCTCCTCCGAATGCTTCAAAATTCTCTCCTTTTAGCTCGTGCTTTTCATTACTGTTAAGAACAATACATCTTACGCCTTCGATTTCTGAAATCATACTTTCCGGTATGGTTATATATGGTAGTTTTAAATCTTTTACATTAAAATATACCTTTTTGGTCGTAACCGAACGGTTTCCATAAACTACTTTTAATTTGTAGCTCCCTGCCGGCATATCTTCTTTTTTAGGCATTACTATTTTTAGCCTGTCAGCGTAACCGTTGTCGTTTAACACTTGGGCTTCATCGATACTTAAAGGGTACTCTTTCGAACCATCTTCGGCAACTAGAGAAACTTTATTTTCGTTTTTGTTTTTAGAAAAACCTTCACCAAAAATCGTATAGTCATGTCTAAAACTTGCTTCTATCGGAGTTTCTACACCTTCTACATTAATTATTGGCTGGAGATAGTTAATTTTTAAGGTGTAGGTTTTCTCAGAACCGTCTTCCGCTTTTACTTTATAGGTTGTTACTTTAACCGGGTCGATTTCTGCTCCGGACAACGGCAGCACTGATGCTTTCTCTGACAGTACAATAGATGGTTTTAATGTCGCAGGAAGTTGTGCATTGTAAGGCCAATTTAATTCAATTGTTGCGCCCTCAATCTTACCGTAAATCTGTTTTCCTTCATGTTCTACTTTAAACTCATTTATATTATTGTATGGTAGCCCATCAGAATTTTCATCATTGGAACAAGAACTCAAAACCATCATTAGAATTAAGCTAATGGTTTGTATTTTAAAAAATAGTTTCATTGTATATACTTTATTATTAAATTCTTAATTATTTTTCTCCTTGCATTTTGATTAACTTAACCGGTCTTTTTAGCAAAACTGATCTGGAGTAATTCTCCACTCGCACCTGATATTCTCCTACAGCCATATTCTCAGGGAAATAAGCATTTATACCCGTTTTGCTGGTGGATATCTTTTTTAACTCTGTCTCTTTTCCTGTCGCATCTATAAAAAACACTTTTGTTATTTCGATTCCGTTTACTCTTTTTATGATTTGATCAGAGGCAATTCGGATGCTATTTTCTATTACTGTAGGTCCGTCTCCCCAATCTAAAGTTGCAGTTCTTGGATATTCTTTAACCTTCGCGCCTTCGTTGTACAATTCTTTTACCACAATATCCGGTTGATAGGTTACAATCTCTAAGGTGTATTTTTTTAATTCTCCTTTTTCATTTTTTAAGGTGTAAACAAGCGCTTCTTTTTTGTTTAATAAATAATCACTTACGTCTTGTATCAATTTATTTTCGGGTCTATCAACTAACGTATATCCTGTCGCCAATTGAATATCAAGTTCAATCGCAGTAGCTCCTAAATAATACGGCAGAGTTAAAACGATCTTTTTATCGACTTCGCTTACTACAGCAGTTATTTGTTCAGGGGTATTTATTACTTTAAAAGAGGCAATACTTTTTTGATAAGACTCCGCTGGTATGGTGTCCTCGTCGCTGGAGCATGATAATAAAAGGGTTCCTAATGCAAGTAAAAGTGCAAACTTTTTCATATTCAATTATTTTATTTATTTGGTGAATTTTTTTGTTCCGTTTTTCTGAATGGTATATTTAAAACTGATATGCCCCGGCTTATGGCTACGGTTCGGATCCTCAGGATTGTTTTTATAGATGCTTTGTATACTTAGTTTTACGTAATTTCCTTTATTGGTTTTTATCACAATAATTCTTGGAAGTGCATAGATAACATGCTCCTTATCACGACCTGCGTTCGGAAACAACCCACCTCCCATGTCGTAAAAGCACCAGCCTTCTTGTCCTCCCATAAACAGGTTCAATCCGATTTCAGACATTGCTGTCATTTCTTTTTCGGCTGGTATTTCTGTTAATTCCTCCAACGCCTTGTCAAATAAACTTCTTTCCGGTGCACGTTTGGGCATCATTTCAATTGGATCAAAATAGTCTGCTTCGATCTTAGCGCTTTTGTACAAGAATATTTGTGATGTACCAGCTCCCTGATAGCCTGAGGATTTCTTATCCAGCTTGTTGTTTGCTTTTATAGAGGTATTAAAAGCTCCCGACAATTCTATATCCCATTGTGACGTTTGAACTAAAGCTTTGTCAACAACCTTATTTTCATCGAGATTATAATATATAGGATCTGCAATATCGGTGTAAGAATCAGATCCGGAATTACTTAACAGATTGGTTACCGTATAGGTTTCTACTTGCCCTTTTGGTGTTTCTATTATTTTTTCTTCTGTTTCATCATTAGAGCACGAACCCAGAATCAGCGCTTGGGCAATAATTAATTTTAAAAAAACTTTACGTATCATTACTTTATTTTTATTTAATCTAATTAATAATTGCAAAGTTATCACCTATAAATATTTAAAAAAGAACGTGTTTATTAAAAAAAAAGACGCGAAATAACACCATCCTGAAATCATTAAATTATCTCGATCGAAACGCAATTGAATAAAAAAAGCAGCCGGATACAGCTACTCACGTTTAATTTAGAAGATTATTTTGGCGCTATCAAAAATTAAAAAGTTAAATAATTGTGATACTAGCAAGACTACCTCTATTATGCCTAAGCTTTCTCAATTCGATATTTATTTTTATTCATTCTAAATAAAAACAATAACTTTGTGCTCTAGAATGGGAATAGATTTTAAATAAATAGCTAAAAAGAAATGGTCTCTAATCAGAAAACTATCTCACTAGTACAAGAATTAAACAATAAAATAGGGATTGATCTGAAACAATCTAAATTACAGTCGATAAACACAACATCATCGTCTGTAAATCCATCTTATGGATGTGGGAAAATGTACACTTTTGAAACCAATGGCATTTTTCTGCACATTATAGATATTAAATTAAACAAATGTGTAGATATCGAATTCAACTGTAGTATGAATTCTCTTTTAGCCACCTATATTGTAAATGGTTACTGTTTGTTTAGGTTTAAAAACAATAAAACAGAAACGTTGTACAGACCTTTTATGCAATATCTTCAAATGACAAATGATTCTAATGCAATTGCTAAATTTGGAAAAGAAGAGTCTATTTATATTGTACAAATCGTCTTTTCGGAAGAATATATGAAAAAGTACAATCCTGTTTTCTTATACAATAATGCACAAACTATATTTAATAATACGATCCCTCAAGAAATTATAAGGTCGATTATAGAATTAGGAACAATCACCAAAAAAAAGCTGTGTTTCCATCTGTACATTGAATCAAAGTGCATTTCTTTATTGTCGAGTTTAATTGAAAGTTTTACAAGAGATGAATCGACCACACAAAACCAAAACCTCTATCTAAAATATGTCTATGATATTAAAAAATACATCGACAAAAACTTACATCTCAATCATACTTTAGACGAACTAAACAAAAGCACCGGAATTAGTAATTTCATTTTAAACAAAGAATTTTCAAGATTTACGGGAAAATCAGTAGCGAAATACATCAAATCAAAAAAAATGATTCTGGCCAAAGATCTTGTCACTAAAACTTCTTTGCCGGTTTATGAAATCGCAGATCGGATTGGGTATAAAAATGCTACTCATTTTTCCAATGCCTTTAAAAAACATTTTAAGACTTGCCCTAAAGATTATCAGGACTAATTTGTTCACGTTGCTAATTCTCTTATCCCTCAAAATCAAACGGATTTCAGCTTATTTTCTGAATTACGATAATGTGAATATTTTTCAATATTAAAAGGTTCATTTTGAATAGCCTTCTGCTTTGGCACAATGTGATTAAGTTAAGATGTTTTTTTACGCGGATTGTGCGGATTTTACTGATTCCGCGGATTTTTTTTTATTTCAATCCGCTAAAATCTGTTTTAGACTTTTTTTGATAGTCCTTAACTTAGTGATATGTTTTCACGAAGATTCTGCAGATTCTGCGGATTCTGCAGATTTTTTTTATTTCAATCTGCTAAAATCTGCGAAATCTGCGTGAGGCTTTTTTTTGATAATCCTTAACTTAATGATATGTTTTCACGCAGATTCTGCGGATTCTGCGGATTCTGCGGATTTTTTTTATTTCAATCCGCTAAAATCTGCGAAATCTGCGTGAGACTTTTTTCGACAATCCTTAACTTACTCATAGTGGGCTAAAATCAAATACTATCTGACTCAAAAAGAATAGTTAACCCATAACTTGAGTTAACTATTCAACTATAAAAAGGAGTAATTGTTGTCCAGAAACTAAACTATTGAGCCGTTAATTTATGGTGTATCAAGATTAGCTCTGTCGCATCTACCCAGCTAAAAAGCTTAAATCAAAGATTCAAAAGGAATGAGGTTAACTTGCAGCTGCGACAGCGCTTTATTCTTTATGCTCTAAGAACCGGTTTTCATGAAATCAAAGCAATCAAAGCTTGATAATAATTTTCTAATAGTTTTTCATCTGCATTAAGAAACAGATAAGGTTCTATTAACTCTATTTCCATTAATTCGAAATTATTATTTCTTATAACTCCGTCCACTCTTGCGTAGAGTACATGCTGCGGGAGGCTATTCACATATGCTGCTGCTTGTTCTATATGTACTGCATTAGGTATTGGATAACTGATGTTACCACCATGATAATGTTGAACTCTAAAATCTCCCTTTTTAGGTGTTTTTAGTGAAGAATGACTGTATTTACCATTAAAAAAAAGGAATGACCATTCTCCATTTTTGATTTCATCAACAAACGGTTGTACGATATAATCTTGTTCTTTCAAGAGTTCATTAATTTCAAATAACCTCTCATCATAGTTTTTTTGATCTACTATTAGCGTATTTTGTGCTCCTGCACTTACACAAGGTTTTACAACTAATTTATCGGTATTAAACAGACTAAAAAAATGATCATTGAATACATGTCCCTTTTCTATATATTCGGCAGGAATTACTGGAAGTCCTTTCTTAGCTATATCCTTAAGATAACCTTTATGACTGTTCCATTTGATAATTTCTACCGGATTAAGCACTTTTACATTTAATTTGGTAATTTCATCCAACCAATTTAAAAATTCAGACAAATGGTTATGATAGTCCCAAGGTGATTTAATAACCGCCACATCAAAACCGGTCCAATCAACATTTTCATCATTCCATATGGCTGGTACCACATTCAATCCCTTTTTTACTAAGAAATCAATTAATTCCGCATCCTCGTCATTAGTGACCCCTTGAGCAAATTTTTCTTGTTTTTTGTACCCTACTATTGCAATTTTCATATTCCTGTTTATTTATTTAAAAAAATGTTTCTACTTTTATTTTACAAATTTCTTGGTGCCTGCAACACACAAGATTACCCCCAACGTAACTCCCAGCATACTCATGCTTACTTTTTCGTTAAGCAATGAAGCGGCCAATGTCAGACCCAAAAAAGGTTGTAATAACTGCAATTGCCCTACCGTCGCGGTACCTCCCTGAGCCAAACCGCGATACCAAAAAACGAAGCCAACAAACATACTAAATACCGATACGTAGCCCAGACTTAACCAGGCACTCCCGCTAATCCCCGCATACGATGGCGGTACATAAAAAAACAGTAACGGCACCATAACAGGCAATGAAAGTAGTAATGCCCAAGATATTACCTGCCATCCCCCTAGTGCTTTTGTGAGTTTAGCTCCCTCTGCATACCCCAATGCACAAAGAATAATAGCGGCAACCATAAGCAAATCACCTAAAAGAGAAGTTGTAAGTCCTTGAGCTGCTGCATAACCTACAACAAGCAAACTGCCCATGATGGAGAAAAGCCAGAATATAGGCAGTGGACGTTCACCGCCACGAATAATACCAAAAACAGCTGTTGCAATAGGCAGTAGCCCTATAAAAACCAATGAATGCGCTGAAGTAATATGTTGTAACGCCAATGCAGCCAATAAAGGAAACCCTACCACAACGCCAACGGCGATAATAGCCAGAGGTAAAATCTGTTTCTTCGTTGGTATTTTTGCCTTAAAAAATAACAAAACAACAAGAGCCAATATTCCCGCAATTGTAGCTCTCGCAGTTGTTAAGAATATTGGATTAAATTCCAAAACCGCTATTCTTGTTGCCGGTAACGACCCGCTAAACAATACTACACCGATGAAACCATTAAACCATCCTTGCGATTTATTATATTTTATTTTTTGCATCCGTTTTTCTTTTGTTTTGTACTATTGTGAAGCAAAGTTCGACAAACAGCAACAATAAAAACAGTCACAGTTTTTGATATATCAATAGACACAGTTAGATTTGCATTATGAAAGAAGATTTTTTATATAGCCGAATCGCTCAAAATATTGCCAACAAAATTAAGACCGGAGTTTTGAAGGCCGGTGAGAAATTACCGTCGGTAAGAATACTGAGTAAAGAACATGGAATAAGTATTAATACTTCTAAAAAAGTTTTTATTGAATTAGAATCTCAGTCGCTAATACAGTCGAAACCGCAGTCGGGCTATTTTGTAAGTCCGTTACATTATTTAAAATTACCATTGCCTGAAACAAGTAAACCTAGTCTTGTTGCTGATAACAGAGAGCCTAATGAACTTATTGATCGTGTTTACTCGAATATGGGTAACCATGAATTAACTCTTTTTTCAATCGGCGTACCTTCTGGCAATCTTCTTCCTTTAGCAAAATTGAAAAAAGAAATTGTACTTGCAACAAGGTCATTAAAAGATGGCGGAACCGAATATGAATCTTTGCTGGGCAATCTAAAACTGAGAAGAATGATTGCTGTCCGCTCACTGGCTTGGGGCGGAGCATTAAAAGAAACCGATTTAATAACCACCAACGGCTGTATGAATTCGATAGCTTTATGTCTGATGGCATTGACTAAACCCGGTGACACCATCGCATTGGAAAGTCCTTGTTACCCTGGCATATTGCAGCTTGCGGTGAGTATGGGTTTGAAAGTATTAGAGGTTGCAACACATCCTGTTTCGGGAATAGATATTGATGCATTTGAACAGTTATTACCTGAAATAAACATTTGCTTGCTAGTTCCAAATTTCAATACTCCTTTGGGGTATTGTATGTCTGATGAGAACAAAAAAAGAATCGTAACCCTTCTTGAAAAATATAACATTCCGCTTATTGAAGACGATACTTACGGTGACCTTTATTTTGGTACTGAAAGGCCTAAATGTTGCAAATCTTTTGATACAACCGGTAATGTTTTATGGTGTAGTTCTGTTTCTAAAACCCTGGCA
This sequence comes from Flavobacterium sp. ABG, assembly GCF_001027725.1. Taxonomy (NCBI): domain Bacteria; kingdom Pseudomonadati; phylum Bacteroidota; class Flavobacteriia; order Flavobacteriales; family Flavobacteriaceae; genus Flavobacterium; species Flavobacterium sp. ABG. Next base: position 46,113 of record NZ_LEKS01000016.1, on the reverse strand, counting down.
CCCGGTTATCGTGCCGGTTGGGTTGCACCGGGTAAATACAAAGACCAAATAATAAAATTAAAACTTATACACTCCATATCCTCCTCCGCTATAATCCACGAAGCGGTTGGGAATTTTTTAATGACAGGCAGACATGATAATCATCTTCGTCGTTTGCGAAAGACTTTACAGCAAAATTATCAACATTATGCGCTTGCCATCGCTGAATATTTTCCCTTAGGGACAAAGATAAGCAGGCCACAAGGCGGTCTTACCTTATGGATTGAGTTTCCCCAAGAAATTGACACTACAAAACTTTATAATCATGCCTTAAATAATAAAATAAGTATTGCACCGGGAAGGATGTTTTCTTTACAAAATCAATTTCAAAATTGTATGCGCCTTTGTATGGGGTTGCCGTGGACTGAAGATTTGAAATTAAAATTAAAACAACTTGGAAATTTAGCCAAAATGATATAAGCTACTGCATTGCAGCTACCAACAACGGAACCTGATTCTAAATAAAAAACAACGAGCTATTTTATGATCAAATTCAAAAGTTGTGGATAAAAAAATCTCGCAAAGACGCAGAGACACAAAGTTAAAAAATCAGAATAAAAACTTGGCGACCCTGCGTCTTTGCGAGAAATAACACTTTGAAAATCGACAACAAAACAAACCTCAAGAGCTGTTAAATCTAATAACAGAGCAGATTTACACAAATTACTCCTCGACTTTTGAAACTGATTCCAATTTTAGAAACAGATACAAAAAAAAGGCTGTTTCAAATTAATGAAACAGCCTTTTATATTCTGTAAAAAGAGCCCTAATTTAATTTTTAATATAAATAATTCAGAGCTGTAACGTCGTTACTATTGAAAGCTCCAGTCTCATTTGAACCGAAACATGCTCTCATATAAGAAGTTGAATCATATCCTGTAGGAGTTCCCGGAATATGAATTGCTCCAACACCAGCTGTTCCTTCATTTGAATTCTGTCCACAGCTTTGACGGCTAAAATAGTCCGTATGACGTAAACCAATACAGTGACCAATTTCGTGCGCAGCTACGTGTGCATTAACATTTGTTGAATAACTTTCTAATCCTGAATATAAAGTAACAGAATTAAAAGGTGCTCCTCCTGAAGGGAAACCAGCTACTCCACCGGCACCTCCAACTTGTCTTCTTACAACAATGTTTGCACCTGAAGTACTTGAGCTAAAAGTTAGTGTAAAGTTAATAGACAATCCTAAATTATTGTATCTGTTTATAGCCGCTTGTAATCCAGCGCGCATGTTTGTAGTCAGAGCAGTTGTGCCTGTTCCTGACAATCCAACAACTTTAATAGTTCTTGGAGCAGATACTAAATTAGTCGTGCGGTATTGTTCTGTTGTAATACCACCGTGAATATCCATTTTGTTTAATTGATCTTGTGTTATAACAATATCTCCTTCGACCAAGAATGCATCTTCAGTTGTACCATCTAACTTCGTATTCTTAATCGCTTGAACATCTGTATTATTTAATGCAAGTGCACTAATTTTTTTCAACACTTCTGGTGTTACTTTAAGAGATTCTTGATTTGCTTGTTTTGTCTCATCTTCTTTGTTACAAGAGAACAGCGTTAACGCTATAAACGATAAGGCTAAAATTGTTTTTATTTTTTTCATTTAAAAGGGGTTTTGGTTAGTAAAATAAGCTAATATTATAGGGGTTTTTACAAAATATTCGTACTATTTACTGCCAAATCTATATAATTTTACTATTAAAATACTCATAAAAACAATAATTTAACAAAATTAATACTTTTTGTTAAATTATTTTGTTATTATTTTTAATAATATTTATCTGATTATTCCCGCAAGCCCAGTAAAACCAATAATTAAATATAAATCAGCGCGTTACAATAAAAAATAGTACACACTGGCATCCATCTTCAATTTTGTTAAATTGAGTCCCAAAAATGATTTTGCAATTTTTTATTCCATTTAAAATGAAAAAAGGGTACTAAAAACAGTATTTTACTCTTACAAATTTGAAAGATTCTTGACGAAATAAAAACTCATAAAAATTTTACAAATATTTTAATAACTTTGACTTATCAACAAGAGATAAACATTTCAAATAGAAATCATTAAGAACCAATTTTATTTTTGCTTTATCTAAATTAAGAGGTGATGAGCGGTCACACTAGTCGATTTTTTGTCTAACATGGATAAAAATGACTAAAACTCCCCAAACAACTACAGTAAATGAAGACACAAATTACCTTCCTCCTTTTTATGATAACAACAATTTGTTTCGCTCAAAGTCCTGAGAAATGGAAACACTACATCAAAAAAGAAAAGGAAATAAAATTTGAGAAATATTACTTTACAACTTTAGAAAATGCACAGCAGAACAAATACAAGATTGTAAAAAAACTGGATAGCGCTTTTTGTATTGTTGAAAATGAAAATTTAAAATCTAATCCGTCTTTAAAAAAAACACTTCCAGTTACTAATTTATGGAAATTGCCTTCCAATTTTTCAAATCATAAAAAAGACAAACCGTACATTATAGCGACTGATACTATCGAATCGCTGCTTGCTGATTTGAAATCAAGGCACATTTCTGATGTCAAAATACTGGATAACAATCTGGTCATCATAAAAAGTGATTCCAAAAAAATTATTGAGGAGATTATAGATTTAAACAGTGTGTCTTCCATTTCGCAAGAATCGTTACAACCAAAAGGCGAATCTAAAATAACAGATCAGAATTTCAGCATCAATTCTATCAATAAAGCCAATACTAATTTCCCTCTATTAACTGGCGAAAATCAAATTGTAGGAATCAAAGATGATTTTTTTGATGTAAATGATGTTGATCTATTAAGTAAACATATTCCTTCCTCAACACAATCTGCCACAGTATCAAGCCACGCAACTGCCATGGCCACTATCGTTTCGGGATTGGGAAATAGTTCTGCTTTAGGAAAAGGAGTCGCTCAAAAAGCGAAGATACAATCGTCAGATTTTTTGAATATCTATCCTGATGAAATAACTACTTTACAAGGTGTTACCACTCAAAATCACTCGTATGGTACCGTGATTGAGAATTTTTATGGTTCACTCGCTAATGCTTATGACGCTCAATTATTCGCAAATACTGATTTGACGCATTGTTTTTCCTCCGGTAATAGTGGGCTCGAAGGGTATAAATCTATTACGGGTAATTTCAAGCAATCCAAAAATAGTATCATGTTAGGTTGTATTGATCAAAACGAGATAATTATGTCGTTTTCTTCAAAAGGCCCGGCTTATGATGGCCGAATAAAACCGGAACTCGTAGCCTTTAGCACACAAGGAACTTCAAATTCTACAGCAGTGGCGACAGGAATTATTACGCTTATGAAACAACATTATAAAGCCATAAACAATACCGCTCTGACGAATACACAAACAAAAGCAATCTTAATTAACAGTGCAAAAGATTTAGGCAACATTGGTCCGGATTTCACCTATGGTTACGGCAATATCAATGCTGATAAATGTCTAAAAACGATCAGCGAAAATAGAATTATTTCGGGGAATTTAACATCGGCTCAGACCAATTCGCATACTGTTACGCTTCCGTTAAATGCAAAAAACTTAAAAATCACTCTAGTCTGGAACGATTTAGCAGCTGCCATCAATAGTAACATCAGTTTGGTAAATGATTTAGACTTGGCAGTTATTTCGGCCGACAACACTACTTTTTTACCCTGGATTCTTAATCCCGATGCTCCTCAACAACTCGCTACAAGAGGAAAAGACAAACTTAATAACGTAGAACAAGTGACTGTTGAAAACCCCGCAGCAGACTCCTACACTATTACTGTTAATGGTGCATACATTTCAAATGCGTCTCAGGATTATAGCATTGCCTACGAATATGAATTACAAAATCAATTTGAATGGAATTACCCTGTCAATAATGATAATTTTCCTTATGATGGCAAAACTATTTCCCCATTCAAATGGAATTCGTCTTTTTCCGGTAATCTTGGTCAATTGTCAATTACTTACGATAATGGACAGACTTGGGAAATGATCGCAAATGGTATAAATCTGGCTAGTGAACAATTTACTTTTACTCCAACAGAGCAAAAATTCTCAAAAGCAAAATTAAAAATGACCATTAACACTACCGACTACATTTCGGATACCTTTACAATCTCTTATGATTTAAATATCAGTACCAGTCTGGTTTGTGATGGCACAACCGAAATTAATTGGGACAAACCTGCCGATGTTGCTACATTTAATATTTACCAACTGGCAGGTGATCATTTGGAATTTAAAGAACAAACAACAAAAACCAGTTATGTTTATACAGATGAAAAAATCCACACCATTATTCCTGTATTTGACAATAGCGAAGGAATAAAAAGTGAGTCAACCCTGCAGTATGCTAAAAACTCCAATTGTTATTTCGAATTGACTTTGGCGGAAGTATTTGAAGAGGACAAAGTTAAAGTTAGTGCCAGTCTTTTTAGTTTGTACAATATCAAAAGAATAGAGTTGGTAAAACTAAATAATACTGCCGAAAGTATTATTAGTACACTAGATGATATCAACTCGAAAACATTCTCTTTTTTAGATGACGCTCCAATAAAAGGCAGCAATAAGTATAAAATAAATATAATTTTAGAAAACAATACGGTAATAAGCTCTCTAATTCTTGACACTAATTATCTAGGCAATGATTCGTTTTTTGTCTACCCCACGCTGCTAAGAAAAAATGAAGAATTAAATATTGAAGCCAAAAAAGAGGAAACCGCTACTTTTTATTTGTACAATATGAGTGGACAAAATACTTTTACTTCCTCATTACTTTCTAAAACCAATAGCTTCAATATGAAAAATACGGCTTCAGGAATTTATATCTACAAAATAGTAACCAATTCAGGCCAAACACAAACAGGCAAAATTGCCGTTTTTTGAGCTATTCGCAAATATGTTAATTAGGAAAATCAAACACCAATATTCCCCAGTCTAAAGAAAAAAAAGCCATTTAATTCTATCTAACTCTTTTTAAGTTATTAAAAACAAGCTATTTAAATTCCTCGTTTTCATGACCTCCTTCATAATTTTACCAAGAATTTCACCAATTGGCACGAATTATTTTTTTGCCACTGATTAAAACGATTTACACAGATTTTGTAAATCCTTTTAATCCTTTAATCTGTGGCTTTCTTTGCTCATAGGCCTGTAAATAATGCTAAAATAAAATAGCACGCAGATTCAGCAGATTTGGCAGATTTTGCAAAAAACAAGGCTAAAAAAAATCTGCTCAATCTGCCAAATCTGCGTGAAAAAAAACCATAACTTTTTAATCTATTTCTTTATCTCGGTATTTCGGGGCGTTCCATTTTGTATTGTCTGCCTGATAAGGTTTTAATAAACGAAACCAGGGAAACGATTTCATCATCCGTCAGATTCAGGGGCTGCATCAACACATCGGTTTTTGGGAAAAAGGGATCTGCGGCTTTTTCATTTTCGTCGGGATCAATCATGTGCATTCCGCTATTGTACATATTCACAACTCCGGTGATATTATCAAACAAACCGTTATGCATCCACGGGCCCGTATACATGACATCCCGCAGAGAAGGGGTTCTGAATTTCCCAACATCTTCCGCTTTTTTGGTGATAGTAAAGAGTCCTAAATCTTCATATTCCCTTTTGTAATACGTAAGTCCTATATTATGAAAGGATTCATCCGTAAAATATTTTCCCGAATGACAATTCATACAACGTGCCTTGGTACGAAAAAGATGTAGTCCCTCGATTTCCTGATCCGATAACTGACTGTAGTCGCCATCTATAAAAGCATCAAAACGGCTTCTTTTACTTTGTATTGTTTTTTGAAAATCGGCCAGTGAATGCAGAATTTTGTCGTAGGTAATCGTACTACTGCCGTAAGCCTTTTGGAATAAAACAGCATAACCCTTAACTTTTGCCAGCTTTTTAGCCAGACTTTTAGATTCCATATTCATCTCATGATGGGCTGTAATCGGGCCTTGCGCCTGCTCTTCTAAAGTAGTAGCCCTACCATCCCAAAAGAAAGATTTTCTGGCTCCAATGTTGTACAAAGAAGGCGTATTTCTTTTCCCTCGCAAATGATCATTACCGAGTGATACTTCTCTTGCATCGCCCCAAGCCAACTCAGGATCATGACAACTACTACAAGAAATTTGATTGGAACCGGAGAGTTTTGGATCAAAAAAAAGCATCTGACCTAAAACCACTTTAGGATCGTCTCTGGTTTCGTAATAATTGGTATCAACAGCCAGCGATTCAAATTCCTGCCAAAGAACATCCTTGTCTACATTCGGTTTTGGCCATTCCTTTACCGGTTTACTATAAAGTTCACGCCAGTTTGAACTCGTAATTGTTTCACTAAGTCTGACACCGAAACTCAAGAGCGAGTACACAATACCAATAGAGAAAATAAATAAAAATAGTTTTAGTGAAATAGACTTCATTATAAAGTAATAGAAAATTTGAACTACCGGTTAAAATGTCAAACCCAATGACATTTGACCATAAGTATTGTTTATGTTTTTAGAATAATTATAATAATCCAGATCTGCTTTGATAAAAAAGTTAAGATCTGCCTGATATTTATAATCCCATCGTACTGTACCGTTTATTTTGGTGTAAGCAGCCGATAAATAAGCGAAATTATGATCCAGCATTTCAAAAATCTGATTTGTTTTTGTGCGATCCGTTAATTTCATTTTTGCATCCAAAGCCCAACTGTATTCAAAGGAACTTGATACACTGATTAGGGATTGTGCTAAAAGTTTTGATATTGAAAAATCCAATTTACCTATACCTTGCTGAATATCGATAGTTCTGAGCGGATCGATGTATTTTTCTGCCGTATTTTTCAAATTAAAACTTGGTGCAACAGACCATGATACTTCAGGATTCGGAACATAATACAATCCCGAAAACACAACCGATGCAACTTCATTTGTATATTTCGTATATTCCGATATTTTGACATAGGATGTTGTGGTTTGGTTGTCAAATATATTTTCCGTTCCTGCACGATCTGTATACGAAACACCAATTTTTGCACCCCAAACCTGCTCTTCTGTTTTTTTCAAATAAGAAGCCTCTCCTTCAAAACGCTGCTCTGCAATACCCGATGCAATGAGATTTTGAAATTCGGTCATTATCTTCTCATAATCAAAATGATTGTATCCTATTGATAGCGCAAAACCATTTCGATCTTTCGGGAAGAACTGTACATTTGCTCCATATCCCTTTCCATCATAAAAAGAACTCAATTTATTTCCCGTAAGCAAATTATTGTATACGCCAAGCCCGGTCATATGATACACTGCCGGAGCACCTAACTCGCTAAAGAATTTCAAATTATTAGACTGCGTGTATTTTTGGACATTAAAAGACGTTCCAATCGCATAATGATCTCCTATATTTCCTGAAATCCCGGCGGCTACTTTTAGGTCCGAAACTGTGTTTTTGGGTCTGGGATCTATATCACGGTATTCCAGTAAGGCGCGGTATTCTGCCGCAATTCCAAGAGTCATTTTTCGGAAAGCTTTAGCATAACCTCCTTTAAAAGAATATTCTTCATACGAAAGATCCCCTCCAATAGAATCGGCCGTTACATAAGGATATATGATTTGATAATCTGAGCTTTCGTTCCATTGGACATTTTTACGTCGGCCATTCTTATAGGACGCATTTCCAAAAACGGTGTTTTCAGAATCAATCTTATAATACGATTGTGCCTTAATAAGAAACTGACGAATACCATTTCCTAGCTGTTCTAAATTGGCTTGCTGAGAGGCCGTGCTATAACTAGCACCGAATTCAGACAAAGAATATCGGTACGCAAATTGTTGGTTCGCCGGATTACTGGAAAATACATTAGAAAAATTGCTTGGGGGAGCTAAATTTTCACGAATACGAATCAGTACCGAAGTGCTGTCTTGCGCGTACATAATACCTGAACCAAAAAGAACAAATAGAAAAAGGGAACGAAAACTCATGATTATTGTATTAATTCATTAAAGAAGGTTTAACCTCTGGGCTAAAATCTAAGGTAGAATTATTGGTATCCTTCAATATTTTTTTTCCGTTTGAAGCACTTGAAAGCACTTTACGACGAACACTTTTACCATAACGGCTTTGATCTGCATCAACTTTTCCGCAATAGGTCCATCCCATATCTAAAGTCGGAGCAGTAACAATCCATTGAAATTCTGATTGAACACTTAAATTTACAGCATCGATAATCCAGGTATTTGGTATCGAATAAACACTCTCTCCCATTGGATAACTTTCACCACCAATTACCAAATTATACTCATAGTCGTACGTATTATTAGCCAGAAAAGCGTCTTTAGTTATGGGTAAACGTGCGATTACAAAACTTTTAAAACCTCTGTTATGAATAACCATTGAAGAGAATAAATTCTCCATATTTGGAACAGCCGGATTATCTACATCATCTGCATCTTCTGTATAAAACTCGAAAGCAGCAGTTCTCATATCAATCGAAGCGGAATTGTATTCTTTATGATTGATCGCATCTTCAGCAATAATAAAAAATTCACCCGGAGCAATTGGATAAGTTGTCCCCTTACCCGGAACGATAGCGATATTGGATACCGCAAATGACTGTGCCATAATATTTGGAGTATAAGCTTGTTTGTCAGTCGTCATAAATTCTGACTGTGCAATCATTAATCCATCGGCGTATAATACTTTGTCTGTATTGTTGTAAATCTTAAAGTATTTGTCTCCCCAATATTGTTTCCCTTCAGGAGTTTTGGTTCCTGTAAAAAATACTTCTTCGATGATAAAATCAGATTGTGTTGTTTTCAAGAAAAGATTTAAAGAAACCGCCGCTGTCTGACCGGTAATAACAACCGATTTATTGTAACCGCTAACAGAGGCTTCGGCAGTACTTCCGTCCGCTGCATAACGAATTTTTCCATCAACAGCAATTTCGTAAGACCCTTCACTCAATGTGATAGCAAGTTTATTATTGACAAATGAAGTGCTTTGAGTTACTTTACCGGTATTCAATTCTTTAAAAGAAATCGAAAGATCAGAAAATGAAACACCGCTTAAATCCTCAGGATTAACAAGCGTTAAAGCTATATTGGTTTGTTTATCGCTATAAGTATCATCCTCTTTTGAACAGGATTGTAATAGGGCCATTACGGCTATTGTTAGATAAACGGGGAGTAATTTAATTTTCATGATTGTTTATTATTTGTTGTTAAAAATTCAAGTTTAATTCCATTCCGAAATAAGGAGACGTTAGCCCTCTTCGCTCTATCTTCTGACCATTGATTTCATAATTTTGATAGTAGCTGAAAAGTCGGTTAACAAACATGGAAATTCTAATTCTCTTATAAAAATCTTTCGATACTTTCAGGTTCATATTCATCGACATAGGGATGGTTCTTTTTTGAAATAAGGCATCATTGTATTTGATATCCAACCATTGTAAAATCGGATCTGATTTATCCCCCTCGAGATAAGGATGCTGTTTTCCCGAAGGATCAATATAAGCAACAGGAGTCCCGTTCATTGGTAAAGCCTGATCACTTCTAAAACACATAAATTGAAAGGAGCTCGAAAACTCAAGCCCGAGTGAAGGAACATAGGTATCCACAATCAAGTTTGCATTTAACTGTTGTTTTTCAGAACCGTCATCCCACTGATAAAGACCTATGTAAGGAAGTCTCTTTCCGTCGATAATGATCTCTTTCTGGCCGCTTTTATAAACAGGGCTACTATTGGTGTAAGTCGTTTTAAACCAGGCACCATTTACGGTAAATCTTGTATTAATCGAAGTAAAACGTTTTGACGAAAATTGAAACTCAACCCCACTCTTCAGCAACTTACTACCATTATTCGTACTGTTGTAGGCCGTTAATAAAGTATCCATCACAAAACTCATTTGAGCAAGATCAGGCTGTGAGGTTAATGTATTTGGATCAATAGAACTACTATCGTATTTTTTATATGAAAGAGCCTGATATCGGGAGCTGTTTCGGAATCCGGAGTTTAAGTTTTCCTTAAAAAAAGTAGCCGAAAACCGATTATTGTCATACGAAAAATCAGCCCTAACCTCCCATTTTTTATTCACCGCCGGTGCCAAATCGTAATTAACAGCAGACGTTTTATAAGTCATTAAATTGATTCTTCTGTATTCGGGTGTATTATGATAATAGTTCAATTGTACTAAATCATTATAAACAAAATCAGGATAAAGCTGAGCCAAAGTTGGAAACTTAGTATACTGTCCGATTCCGGCAGTTAATTCAGCTCTCAGGGCCCGATTCCCTATTTTGAAAGACGGAAATACCCATTGAGCATTGATTCGCGGATCAAAATAATACTTACCTTGAATTGCATAAGCGGATGATATATTTAATAATGACGTAGCCCTAAGCCCTGCCGCAACATTCAATTCATGAGCTGCAATCGGAATTTTAACGGCATCTTCGGCAAAAAAAGAAATATCTGTGCTTGCCGGAATATCTTTGTAAGATCTTGGACGTGTTGTCATTTCAGGCGATGGCGGATGATTGGTATCATAAACCTGGCCTTTCCCGTTATTTTTAGCATACGTCCATTCTGAACCCATTTTTAAAGTCTGTTGTATTCCAAATAAAGGAACTTCAAAATCACCCATTACTTTTAAAAAAGCATCGAATGGTTTTCCGTCTACTTCAAGATTTGAAATGTACTGCGGCGTTAAAAAAATACCATCTGATTCTCCTTGTTCCGTATTATTCGGAATTGCAGTTGCACTAGAAACCTGTACCCACTTGGTCTGCCTAATCTTATCAAATTGCTGCCCAACTGATGCGGAGGTATGAATTGATTTCAAGAAACGCGATGTTTTAAAATTTATATCCAAAGAATTCGCAAACGAAAACCGATTAAAATCTGAACTATAGCGGTCTACTTTTGCATAACCAATATCCGGATCGGTTTTTTCATTATCCATTGAACCGCTGTAATCTAAACTCGAATCCCATTGAAACAACTGAGAATCGTTCTCCCATGTTTTTTGTGTCCGAATTGATGTTGTGATTCTTTTGTAATTCTCAAAACTATTTCTAGGATCCGGTTTTGCATCTAAATAATCAAGACCAACATTTAAAACGAATCGTTTTTCTTGCGATTCAAAACCTTTTCCAACATAATATAATTTACTGAATTCGTCTGCTTTAAACCTTGATTCCCAATTACTACGGCCTCTTTTTCGTTGAATTTTAATAAGTCCGCTCGTTAAATCACCATATTCCACAGAAGGAATCCCTCTCACAATTTCTACTTTCTCAATTTGATCTGTCGAAATAGAACGCATATCTACTCCTTTTGATGTTATATTTCTGCGCGTATTGGCATAACCGGAACCTGGTGTAATCTGCACAGTAGGTCCGGTTGTAAATTGCAAGTTCGAATCTGTGTTAATGGGAATTCCGTCAACTACAAAAGAAGTTCCGAGAGAGGAAATATCATAATTAGAATCAGCTGTTCCAACTTCTCTTAATTTGATATGATTTGAAGCATTAAATACAGGATCCTTTGATCGTCCACCAGGTAACAATTCCAATAAGTCTGTGAAACTTGACGGTTGCAAATGCTGCATTGCTTTTTTGTCAATAATGGAAGTACTGGTCATACCGCGTGATTCCACTGCTGTAATAACGACTTCGTTTAACTCAATACTTAAAGGAATCAATTCCAAAGTCAAATGCTGACCCGCTGTAAATTCCAGTGTTTTTTCAAGAACGGCATAACCTTTATGGGACAGTTTTATCTTGAATTTACCATTTGGAATGGATTTTAGAAAGACAACACCAAAATCATCTGACTGTATCTCATATTGCTGAAATACTCCTTCCACAGTTACCAGAACTCCTTTTATAGGTAATTTACTTTCCGCATCCTTAACAATAAGCTGAGGAGTTACTTTATCAATATTTTGAGTAAAAGCTATATTAGAAACTAAGAAGAGCACTAAAAGAATGATGAATTTAATCCTTTTACTAAGTAGTATTGTGAGACTATTATAAGAAGTCATTGCATTGTATTTGTGGCGGCAGCTATAAAATATATAACAGAAAGGCGATTAAAAGTTGCAAATATAACCTAATTTAGACTAATTAAAAATAATAAATTGTAAAATTACCTGTTATTGCTTTCTATAGTGTCCCGAAAATACTATTATGAGATATAAAAGTTGTTCCGTTTAGCGCTAGATCACAGCAAACCAATATATAAGGAATCCAAGCAATAATAAAATGCAGTTATTCTAAATAATTGGTTCAAAAAAAGTTTTTATAATCGAAAAAGCGTCTTATATTTGCACTCGCAATCAGCAAATGATAGCGACATACTGGAGAAATGGCAGAGCGGTCGAATGCGGCAGTCTTGAAAACTGTTGACTGTAACAGGTCCGGGGGTTCGAATCCCTCTTTCTCCGCTGAATTTTTAAAACCTTCAACTTTTGTTGAAGGTTTTTTCTTTTTATAGTAAAATTGATTCCATAAACCAATAAATTCCTGAAAACTGATTCTGTTTTTTTGCATCAGTTGAATCAAAAAATAAAATACCTTCATCGATCAAGACATAGAAAAGAATTGCAAGCTTACTTTCACTATAAGAACTACTGCATTTTTCAGATGATAATAAAGCATTCCGAGATTCATTTATGAGTACTTAAGTTTTCTATATTTTTTAATCTTATACTGAGTTTAAAAAAATATAGAAATAGCATTGTACTATAAAAACAATCGAACAAGGAGAACGGGAAGAACAAGAACAAGAACATAAAACAACCAACAAATGATTGTTATTCCATACAAAATAGTTAATTTTGTATGGAATAACAATCATCAGTAACATCAGTAACATCAGTAACATCAGTAACATCAGTAACATCAGTAACATCAGTAACATCAGTAACATCAGTAACATCAGTAACATCAGTAATATAATATTGAACGTATGAACAGAAAGAAACAAATCATTTATCCTAAATATCAGGAGATGATGGAACAAATGGGAGAAAATATTAAACTGGCAAGAAAAAGACGTAAACTTACTACTGTTCAATTAGCTGAGCGTGCAGATATTGCAAGATCAACATTGTACCTTATCGAACAGGGAAATGCAGGTGTAGCTATTGGTGCTTATTTTAATGTACTTCGTGCCTTAGGGCTTCAGGAAGATTTTCTTAAACTTGCAGCGGATGATGTTTTTGGAAGAAAGTTGCAGGACTTAGAGTTATTATAATTAGAAGAGATGGCACAGAACAAATTTGATATATATGTTTACGCGCATTGGAAGGGTATGCAAAAACCTGAGTTAACAGGCATACTGTCAGCACATTTTGCCAAAGGCAAGAAATCATTCAGCTTCGAATACGATAAAATGTGGATTAATTCTAAAGAACAGATACTTTTTGATCCGGATATTCAGTTTTATTCAGGCCCACAATTCCCAAATAATAAAGAAAACTTTGGCATTTTCCTCGATAGTATGCCTGATACATGGGGGCGAACATTGATGAAAAGACGCGCCAACCAGCAGGCTAAAGGGAACGGAGAAAAAGCACAAACACTTTATGATATAGATTATCTCCTAGGTGTTTATGATGAAAGCCGCATGGGAGCACTGCGTTTTAAGACTGAGCTCGACGGACCATTTTTAGACAATAATAATGCCAGCCCTACTCCACCGTGGTCTTCCGTCCGTGAACTGCAGAACGCTGCAAAAATGCTGGAGAATGATGATGATAAAGAGATCCAAAAATGGCTTTCAATATTAATGGCTCCAGGCTCTTCTCTTGGAGGGGCCAGGCCAAAAGCTAATATTCTTGATGATAATAAGGAACTTTGGATAGCAAAGTTTCCTTCAAAAAATGATACAATTGATAAGGCAGCATGGGAGATGCTTGCCTATGAACTAGCTCTTAAAGCTGGAATAAATATGGCGCCAAGCAAGATTGAAAAGATAGCCGGCAATTACAATACTTTTTTCACAAAACGATTCGATCGGGAAAAAGAACAAAGAATACATTTTGCGTCGGCAATGACAATGACTTCTAATAGTGAAGATACAATTCGAGATAATATGCCAAGCTATCTTGACATCGCTGATTTTATTCAAAACTACGGAGTAAATATTAATGAAAACTTACAGCAGCTATGGCGCAGGATAGTTTTTAATATTGCCGTTTCTAACACTGATGATCACCTAAGGAACCATGGTTTCATATTAACTAACGAAGGATGGATACTTTCTCCAGCTTATGATATTAACCCCTCAATAGATAAGGATGGACTTGCCTTAAATATAGATACTCATAATAACGAGCTTGATTTTAATCTTGCCAAAAGTGTTGGAGAATATTTTCGTCTAGATGACAACCAAATGGATAAAATCATAAACGAAGTTATTGAAGCTGTGAGTTGCTGGAAAGAAATTGCTAAAAAAATTGGAATCTCAAGAGCAGAACAAGAATTAATGACTGCTGCATTTATAGTATCTTAATACTATCATCAAAAAATATATTTTCTATTTTTATGCAAAAGCGTATAATTTCAAAAACATATGTTTTTTATATTCAAAAGCGGATAATTAACTGAATAAAAAAACATTTAGAAATGCAGTATAAAAGAGGGATAAGAAGCAATAGTTAAAATCCCTCTTCCTCCGCTGAACTTTTGAAACCTTCAACTTCTGTTGAAGGTTTTTTCTTTTTATAGTAAAATTGATTCCATAAACCAATGAATCAATTACAAAAAATATTGAACAAAAAGAAAGCAAAAATGGAACGAATTTAAAAGAAATTCATGTGTTATTCATCAAATAATTTTTTTGATAACAACAGTTCCAACTCACGTTAGTAAAAAACATATTCAATGTTATTTTGATGAATTTATCTTTAGGATTAATAGATCTATTTTTAAAGATACATATTTCACAAAACAATAGAAAGAATGATAAGTGAAATGCATGTTTATCAGAATCAAATAACACAGAAGCCAAATATATAACTCGGTAATTTTATATACAAGATGAAAAATTAATTCAATCTTATAGACAAACCCTTTATAACATATTGTGTTTGTTTATTTTAGATTTTACCTCTGAGTCGTTTAAGCTATTTATTTTCAAATACT
Source organism: Flavobacterium sp. ABG (assembly GCF_001027725.1). NCBI lineage: Bacteria > Pseudomonadati > Bacteroidota > Flavobacteriia > Flavobacteriales > Flavobacteriaceae > Flavobacterium > Flavobacterium sp. ABG. The sequence continues at coordinate 30,912 of NZ_LEKS01000016.1, read as the reverse complement.
AATTTTCTTTTCATTTGATTAATTGCACTGTACAAAATACTAAAAATTGCATCTGATGAAAACCCGCCCAATAATGCAAGCAAACTTTTATTGTACAACAAATCTGAAGTTTTCCCATTTAGAAATGGAAATATAAGAATTTCAGACATTAATAAACCAGACATTAATCCTAAAATAATGACTACAGGATAATAAGCTGAATCTTCTGGAATGATTGTAACTTTTCTAATGGAAGAATTTATGCTTCTGAGTAAATAAAACATAACTCCTAAACCAGAAATAGAAATTAAATACCCCAAATTAAATAAAAGAGAGACCCCATGATTGTCCAATACTCCTCTATCCAGTGATTTCATATTGACCATTGAGGAACAGCTTATCCCTATAAAAGATATGAGAAAAAGAAAAGATATAATTAATAAATTTTTTGAAAAAGGTATTCGACTAAGAAAACTTGTATTCTTCCAATCATTAGCTATTTCTTTGTAGAATCTTATAGACTTAGGAGTAACAGGAGAAATATTTGTACATAGTAAATTGTATGCTTCTAGTAAATCGTTTATGCTACTATTTTGGACTAAGATATTAACTTGGGGATTAATTGTTATACCATTATAAGTTGCAAAAGAAATCATACTATTAATATGTTTATTTAATTCGGTGATGACCTCCGTTGAAATACCAAGTTCATTTTGAACATCTGACGATGTAACTAATTTATCATCATTCTGGTTAGTTAGGTGGTTTTCTTTGTTGCTCATTTATTAAAATAATTTTACTTATCATATATTGATAATTAATATTTTGCTATTCACCTGATAAAGGTGGACTTTCTGGAATTAAACGACTAATGTAGCCTATAACTTGTTTTACATCAGACGTTAATATCATTGTGTCTTTTTCAACATTGTCGCTTTTTGGGCTCTCTATTATATTATTTAGTACAAATGTTCCCATACAAACAACGTTCTCTGAGGTTTTTCTATTACTAGAAAGAATTTCTCTATCCGTAGGATCAAAGTTTCCTTCAACTTCAATTCTCGATCCTATTAAAACAGATTGCGGAATTAATGGAAAACTACCTTTATTACCAATTAAACTTCCATTTGAAAAATACCCCTTATCTAAACCATCAATTTTCCAAGAGTTGTTATTTAAGATTTCAAAGTTTAACCATGAGCGATAGAAATCAACGCGAAGAAGTTTTAAATAAATTCTTGTGATTTTAGAATTTACATTTAGTGGTATTTCTGCATAATTTTTATGGGAATCGAATATTTTCCATGATAAATTAGAGTCATTCCCACTCAAAATTAAAAAGTCTTCGGAATTAGCGACAGCATTAGCTAAATCAATCTCTATTTCGACTAAGTTAGAGCCGCTGTCAAGTAACTCAACCCAATCAGACGGTTTAGCTTGCACATTATACCAATCTTCTGGAATTCCTCCAAAACCTGAAAGTTTTGAAAAATTATAAGAATTACGCGCACTTTCAAACACTGCTTGTGAATATTTTGAAAATGCATTAGCATTATTAACAATATTCCCCCAAATTTTAGATACAGAATTAAGACTGTCTACATAAGTAGGAAACAGTAATGGAATAGTATCGGACAATAGTGCAAACTGATAAGCAGCCCTATAATCTCCTGTCGGATTTGCACTAGAATGAGCATTTTTATACTGATTAATTTCAATTACAAAAGGAATCGAATTTAGTTGTAAAATGGTTTGGCCGATAGTTTCATTATTAAGATTCTTTAAAACTGCTTTTTTATCTTTTGCACGTTCTAGATTTATTTTTTTTAACAATTCAGAAGCAATCAAAGATGATATATTTCCCATAGATTAATTATTTAAATCGAAAATGGTATAAAAAATGTACCTTTTTCCGCTCAAAACACAATTTGAACAAAATGGGAGTTAATTGAATAGGAAACTCCCTTTTGAATAAAACATCTAATTATTTGAATCTAGTTTTGGAGAGAAAGGAACAATTTTACTTACCCAACCAATTATTTGCATACCTGGAATTTTTATTTCTCCATTTTGAAAATCAGAATCAAAACTATCTTCTGTTCTTCCATAACCATAACTTCCACCAACCGAAAATGGACCATAACCAACCGAAATACTAGTTTTAATCGATTCTTTAAAATGTTCTTCTTCTTCGTGACTAAAATCTGCTTTTATTGTAATATCTCTTGCTACAATGAATGCAACGGGATACATTGGTATGTAATTCGATGCATTTGTTGAGTCAATTTTGCCATTAGATATTTCACCCTTCTTGAACAGATTGCTGGACCAATAATTTAAACGAAATAGAGATTCAGAAAACCAAGGACGTTGTATATTTACTTTTGCAATCATTGCCGAAATTTCTACACTATCTTTGTCAGCACTGCTAGTTGAATGTTCGAAACTACCTTCAGCGTTGGCTTTTACCTTAATAAGACCATAATTAACATTAGTATCTACACTAAAACTATGTTCTGTTGATTTTGATCTCAATTTAGTATTACCACCACTTATTTTTAATTCTGTAAAATTTGGATTATTTTCATCAGTCCAATTTGCAGGTGAAGGATAGCTAAACAACCATTTATCTGAAAATCCCAGAGAAGAACTAAATTTTTGATCATCACTAATTGCTTCTCTAGCTCGTTGAATAGTTTGTCTAATTCCATCATTAATCGTAGTATTTAAAATTGCTAATGCTTGTTCAACATACTTAGCGTTACCAACAGCCAATTTTCTAAACGCGACCTTAATATTGTTTTCTAATATAGGGGCTTTCGCTTGCCAATTTCTATCAGCTGAAAACCTAATTGTATCATCTTTAGATCCTAAATCATCCAAATATAGATTATACGTATTTCTATAAATTATTATTGAAGAAACATAATCGTTCATATTTGACTCATAATTTACATAATCTTCACCATTTGTTCTGTTGATTACTACCTCGCCTGTAAATGGATTTTTTTCCTCTCTTAAAGGATGAAGATAATTATAGGCTTTATCATAAATTTCTGCTTGTTTAGTATCCACAGCACTGTTGGAGTTAGCGCTAAGAATTATATCCTCATAATTTTTTGAAAGTGGATTATTTGAATTTTGCCATTCTATAGCCAATGGAGAAATTTGATCTACCATTCTTGAAAATTCTTCGGATGCCTTTAAGTCTCCCAAAGGATTTGATGGAGTTCTGGGATTGGCAAATGATTTAACATCTACTGCTGCATTTTTAGAAAAATGAATAAAAGTTTCCGCTTCTGTAAATGGGTTTGATCCGCTTGCCGGTTGATAAGTAACAGCATCAAATATTCTATCATAAATCGCTTGCAACAATTCTTTTTCTTGTTCTTGTGTCATAGTTTTATTTATTAAATGTTTATTGGGGAGTATAGAAATTGGCGTTATTGCGTTATTTTAATTTAAAAAAGCTAAACTGGAGTTTCATTAATTCCAAGTAAATACCTGAATATGGTTTCAAAAGATATTTTCTTAGATCCTATTTTTTTTCCATTATTTTGGAAGTCATTCAAGTAGGAAATTTTTAAATACAAGACGTCAGTTTGTTTTTCTCCATGGTTACTATTTATTAAATCCCTCAAAATATTTCTAAAAGTTACTGTATTAGATAAAACATCAATAATACTATTTCCCGGTATAAAATCTAAAATACTTCTGGTCAACGCATTAATTGCAATATTAACAGGGTAAGTTCCATCGTATCGCTCTTTTTCTATAAATTTAGATATCCCAATATAAATGTCAGGTAAAGTCCTAATTTCGTTTGAAATAAAAACATTTTGATTCATATAAAAGAAATCCACCAACTCAGAAAGTTTTCCAATTATCACAAGTGGCTGCACACCAGCCCCTTGTTCCGAAAACAAAAAATCTCCTTTTGAGCTTTTAATTGCTTTTTTTAAAACACCTCTATCTAAAACAATTCCTTGCCATGGCACTCTAATCAATTGCGGGCTAGGTTCTCTGTATAACTCTATCATATTATTTTAAAATTTTTAGTTCATTTTAAAACAATTTTACATCCAATAAATTTATCTTATAAGTCTTTTTTAATAAATGAAGATAATAAATAGATAAGTGGTCCTTTTGATGGAATAAAATAATGCTCCTTTATGGTAAACTTGTTTGATCACTACTATTTATTAATTTACTTATACATGACTACCCCTGAACAAGTTTGGGTTTCTGATCTTACCTACATTGGAAAAAGAAATAATCTGTGTTATTTAAGTTTGATAACTGATGCGTGTTCAAAGAAGAAAATGGAATATTATGTTGCTAAAAATCTAAATACTCAAAGCTGTTTAAAAGCACTAAAGATGGCTCTTAAGCAGAGAATGCAAAACAAACTGCCTTCTATGCATCATTCTGATAGAGGTCTACAATATTGCTGATGAATATCAAAAAGAGCTGGTAAAAAACACAGTATTATGCAGTATGACACAAAACCCAGATCCTTATTAAAATGCAGTAGCAAAAATGATTAACATAATTTTAAAGCAGGTATTTATGATTAACGGATGTCACAAAAACAGGAAAATTACAACCCAAATAGTAAAAGAAACTATCCGTATTTATAATGAATTTAGGCTTCATTATTCAAATTACATGCTCACTCCAAATCAGATGTATTGCCAAATAAAACGAAAATGAGAACTTATAAAAACAAAAAACAGCTACGAGAAAAACTTGTAACCGCCTAATTATTTTACCTAAAAACTGTATCGTTTATTTAGGACTAGTCATACAATCAATTCCATAAACTAATTCTACACATTTTTTTCCATCCTATCATTTCGGACAAGATAAAATCTCAAAACAAAAACCAAAGCTGGTAGGTTTCAAAAACCTGTCAGCTTTAATTCACAAAAACGAAGAAAACTATTTCGTGCTGCATTCCTTAAAAAAACACCTCTTTTACAAGGTTCTTAATCAAATTTAAAACGTTTATAATAAAATTTGAAATACCTTTTTCTTACTCCGGTTTAATTTCGCTTTACAAAGATTCAATTTAACTGAATACTATAAAACGAATAAACTATGAAAAAAATCTGCCATCTATTTTTAGCCTTTTCAACTTTAACGTTAAGTTTATCCGCTCAGCCAATGAGGGATGACTCCTCTTCAGCATGGTTTAAAAATACAACAGAAGTAATTCATTCACAATTAAACAAAGCTGCCGAAACTTATCAACCTGGTAAAAATCCACGTTCCATAAATCCTGATGGGACAATACGATTAGCAGGATTAACCGATTGGACAACTGGTTTTTTTCCCGGTACGCTCTGGTACGGGTATGAGCTAACCGGGGATAAAGTACTGGCAGAAAAAGCAAAAATATTTACACTTGCTCTTGATTCTATTCGAAATATAAAAAACACCCATGATGTTGGTTTTATGCTTTTCTGCTCTTATGGAAATGCCTACAGAATTACGGGAGATAGGGTTTATCTGCCTGTATTAGCAGATGGCGCTGCTAATCTGTATGCTCGATTTAATCCTAAAGTTGGAACGATTCGTTCTTGGGATTGGTTACACTATCCTGTAATTATAGACAACATGATGAATTTAGAGTATTTATATTGGAGCGCAAATCAATTTAAGAATCCAAAGTATGCTGCTGCAGCTAGTACCCATGCTTTAACAACGATGAAAAATCATTTCAGAAAAGATTACAGTTCCTATCATGTTGTAGATTATGATCCCCAAACGGGTAAAGTTTTACGTAAAATGACACATCAAGGTGTAACAGACGACTCAGCTTGGGCTCGCGGTCAGGCATGGGGGCTATATGGTTATACAATGTGTTATGCAAACACTAAAAATCCTCAATTTTTAAAACAAGCCAAAAACATTGCCTCTTTTATCATGAATCATCCTCGCATGCCAAAAGACAAAGTACCTGTTTGGGATTTTGATGTTCACAACGCAATGGATACAGATGTACCAGCCCCAAGAGATGCTTCTGCAGCAGCCGTCATTGCTTCTGGTTTATTGGATTTAAGCACACAGGTAAAAGATGGAAAAATATATTTTGATTATGCAGAAGACATTCTAAAATCCTTATCATCCGATGCTTATTTAGCAAAACCGGGAGAAAATGGCTATTTTATATTGAAACATAGCGTGGGTGCATTTTTATACAATTCAGAAATTGACACCCCTCTTGATTACGCCGATTATTATTATCTGGAAGCTCTAAAAAGATACGCTTCGATCAAAAAAATCTAAACCCTTTTTATTAAGAACGAAACCATTAAAAGCCTATTGATTCTCTCTATAATCTGTTCTTGCCTAAAATATTTCAGCAGTAAATAAGTCTTATAAAAATATTTTAAACTAGATCGAATTTTGCCAAAATTTTATTCTCAGCACATCGGATACGCTCAGAATAAGATACCGTTTACTTAAAAGAATACATATAAACGCAGTCCTGATAATTACGCTTTATTTAGAAACATCAAAATCAATAATTATGAAAAAAAAATTACTTGCTTTACTTTGTGTGTTTACCTTTTTAGAATCAAATGCGCAAAATTCCAGTTGGACCTATGATTTTGGCAGTACTTCCGCATCGCCTTATGTCTCCGGCACTTATAGTTCAACTTATTTACCTGCACCAACGGCCGGCGGAGGCGATGCGAATGTAAGAGCTTCAACTTCAGCGGAAGGTTTTGTAGAACTAACTACTAATGGTTATGCAGGAGGAACCGGAGCTGAACTTAAAATGACCGGTGGAACTACTACAACTGGTGCTAAATTAGGACTAGCTCCCTTTTCCGGTACAGCAGTGGGTACTTTTCAATGCAAAATAAATGTCTTATCCGGAACAAATGGCAGATTCCTGTTCTATTTCGGTAATGGAAGTAATTTCACTAATGGAAGCGGCATAAATATCTCACAAACATTTGCTGCTTTAAGACTATCTCCAACTGCTGCCGGTGTAAATCTTGACTGGCTTACAGCGGCTGCCAGTCCTAACTATACCACAACGGGGCTTACGCAAACCACTATCAATAAAAATCAAGTTTATACATTGAAGTTTTTCATGAATAACAGTAATAGTGAAGCTTCCTATACAACTTACAATGGTGCAACTCCAATGGCACATAACCTCCCGGCCGGAACTTTTGATGTCTGGCTCGACAATACTAAAATCCTCACCAATGCTGACTCCGGAAATGGTCTGCTAACACAAGGTACGGTTCTAAATGGAATGAATTTACTGAACATAGGCGCAGGCTCATCAGCACCTGTGTTGTGTATCGACGATATAAGTTATACTAATTTTTTAGCAGCGGCACCACCACCAAGTATCACCAATACGATTCTGAATGTAGATTACGAAAACGGCACTACTAATTCAGGTATTACAGGTGTAACAGCCACTCATGCATTAGCTTCAGATGCCGTTTATATGGTTCCGAATGGCGCGACAGGTAATTATGCCGTTGCTCACAAAGTTGTCCTTGGCAATTCCGATTATTATTCTGACGGATCCTATCGAAGCGAATCTGATGCCGTTTCCGAAAAACAATTTCGCTATTCTCCTGGAGATGAGCGTCGCTATGAATTTAGTGTTTTACTAAAAGATTGGGAGCAATGGAACAGTAACAATCCGGCCTACGGTGATAATATTTTTCAGTTAAAGATGTCAGACGGACAGTTACTGCCTGTTAGGATACTGACCAGACGTAACTCGATCGTTACTCGTAATTATACGGAACAAAACGATCTGGTGTCTGATTTTCGTCCCTATATTAATCAGTGGATTCGTTTTCGCATTGATGTAAAATGGTCTACAGCTGCTACCGGATATCTAAAAATATACACCAAACTCCCTGATCAAGCCGATTACAACTTAATGCTGGATAAAAATAATTTTGTCACTTTTACAGGAAATGTCGAAAATGGAAATGTCGGGTATATCAAATGGGGAGTGTATCGAGAAGCGGGAAAAGATGCCAACGGAGATGTAATCACCAGCGACAATGTGCTCACTCGTATCGCCTATCACGATGATATTAGAATTTTTGAATTAAATAATGCCAGTGCACCAGTCCAACTCTGGAATAATGCTTTAATTGGTCCTATCGATTTTACCTCATCTATTACTACAGGTAATACTGTAAATCTGAACATTCTCAATGATGGCAGTACTATGCCTGTTTTTTTCTATGGTACTAATGGAGGTCTAAATACTGCCGGAGCATTAAGCGGAAGGGTTTTAATAAACGGATGGACAAATAAAACAACCTCTTCAGATCCTGCCACTTCTTTTAACCCGGACCAATATTTTGAGTTCAAACTGCAACCAGCCAATGGATATAAGGTGATTTTTTCTAATCTTACATTTACGGCTAGGAAAGGAAATACAACAGACCCGGGCACCTATGTTATGAGATCCAGTTTAGATGGTTTTACCACTGATATTACAGCTCCTCAAAATTTTCCCGGCACCTCAGCGACTTCACTTACCTATGATCTGTCTCCATTATCGAATGTAAAAACGCCCATTACCCTACGTTTATACTGGTACGGATCAGATAAAACAAGCGGAACTTCTTTAATAGGTATTGATGATTTTACTTTCAATGGTCAAACGAAAGCCATTCTTGCTATTCCTAATAAATCTGATATAACGAAGAATACCGATCAGGGTTTAGGAACCTACACCGCTAAAGAAAGTGAATTAGACATCACAGCCATTAACAATTGCAGTGCAACTACTTACAGTTATTCGCTTACCGGAGCCACTACAGCTACTGGCACCGGATCTTTAGCAAATAAAATATTTAATACCGGTGAGACTACTGTAACCTGGACAGCAACAGATGACTGCAATAGCGCTTCCACTACATTTAAGATTAAGGTAGTAGATTTAGAAAAACCTATTTTTTCAGAACCTGTAGAAATAACAGTAAATAATGACCCAAATCAATGTGGAGCAGTTTTAACAGTAGTAAAACCTCAAGTTTCAGATAATTGTGCCGTTGCAAGCGTGACTAGTGACGCTCCATATTTTTTTCCTTCAGGAACAACAATCGTAACTTGGACCGCTGTAGATACGAATGGTAATACCGCCATAACGACTCAGAAAATTACTGTTCTCGATGTCGAATCACCTGCAATAAATTCTATCCCTGCTGTTACACTATGTTATGACCCTGGGAATCATTATATACTTCCGGCTGTCACAGCAGTTGATAATTGCGACATTAAATCTATTTTTTATCACATTACAGGCGCAACCAATAGAGATGGAAATGGCCTAAATGTCGATGGTAATTTTAATGTGGGAGTATCCTCAATTACATGGACCGTTACCGACCATGCCGGAAATAGCAGCACCGCTACTACTACAATTACAATTAACAGTGAGTTATCGGCAAACATTCCCGATATTTATGCGGTAAGTCCGGGAGGTAAACCAAACACTATTTATTTAGGTTACGGTCCATCCTCGTTAACCCTGACTGCAACTACTCTAAACGGAAAAGCGCCGTATACTTATACATGGAATAATGGTGCCACAACAGCCAGTATTTTAGTGAATCCTTCGGTCGAAGGGGTACATCCTTATACCGTTACTGTTACAGATGCCTTTGGATGTTCCTTCACCGTAACAAAAGAAATCACTGTAACCAATATTCTTTGTGCTGGTAAAAAAGTAAGCCTATGCCATACGAGCAGCCCTAATCACGATAAAACACTTTGCATTTCCTCAAATGCAGTTTCAGCTCATTTAGCACACGGCTGTTATCTTGGTAGTTGTGAAAGTGATTACAGTAAAACCCCAAAAGAAGAAATAACTCTCGCAGAGCAGGAAACCAATGAGTTCATCGTAACCGCAATTCCTAATCCATCGAAATCTGAATTTAATTTAAGCATTACAGGAAAACCCAATCAAACTTATTCTGTAAGTATCTTTGATGTGTTAGGAAGAAAAATAAAACTTTTAAATGCAAAAAGTGGTGAAACGTTCACCGTTGGTCATGAGCTAAAAACGGGTTTATACTTTGCGGAAATAACAGAAGGTCAGAATAAAAAAACAGTTAAGCTAATCAAACAATAGTCAAAATTCCGCATGAAAAATCTAATAAAAACAATCCTTTTTACTTTCGCAATATTGACAATTTCTTTCGGTAATGCTCAGGAAAAGGAAATTACAAAAACGAGTTTCGACAATGTTAATCTTACTTTTCCGGGACTGGAAAAAGTAAATAAACTGTTTGAGGCCGGTAAGTATACTGATGCTGCGAATGAATTATTGACCTATTATCGCACTCGCAAAAATAGTAAACTCTCAGATTTTAATTTGGGCGATGAAGCTAAATTTAAAGGAAAAGAAATTGGAAAAGCAGATCAGGAAAAGGCAGACAATGCCCTACTACACCAATTTAAACCGCAAAAAGGATATGGATTTTTTGATTATGGAAAAGACATCAATTGGGATTACTGGCCTATAAAAGATAACGAAATTCGCTGGCAGCTGCACCGTGTAACCTGGTGGCAAAGTATGGGTATCGCCTACCGCGCCAGTGGAGAGGAAAAATATGCCAAAGAGTGGATTTTTCAGTTTCGTGATTGGGAAAAGAAAAACTATTTAGGACGTTCTATCGAAAACAATCACATTGCGTGGCGTCCTTTAGAAGTTTCTGAGCGTATACAAAGTCTTCCCGGAACGTTTAATTTATTTGTCGCATCACCTAATTTCACGCCGGCATTTTTAATGGAATTTCTAAACAGCTTTGCCAAACAAACCTCTTATATTCCTGAAAATTATAGTAAAGAAGGGAACCACCTACTATTTGAAGCTCAACGTGTTCTGGGCGCCGGAGCTTTTTTTCCGGAATTAAAAAAGGCAGAAGAGTGGCGCAAAAGTGGTATCGAGGTTTTAAATCGTGAAATAAAACTTCAAGTACTTCCTGACGGTGTGCAATGGGAACTATCCCCTACCTATCATATTGCCTGCATTGATATTTTCTTGAAAGCTTATAATTCAGCTAAAATGGCTGGAGTTGAGAAAGAATTTCCAAACACTTACAGCGAAACGATTGAAAAAATGATCACGGCAGTCGCAAATATCTCTTTCCCGGATTATAACAACCCAATGTTTGGTGATTCCTGGCCCGTAGAAAAACGTTTACGAATGAAACAATTTACAGACTGGTCAAAAATATTTCCGGAAAATGAATTAATGAAATATTTTGCTACTAATGGCGCTAAAGGTAAAGTACCTGACTATTTATCAAGTGAATTGCCAAATGCCGGTTTTTATACTTTTAGAAATGGATGGAACGATCAATCGACGGTCTTGATTTTAAAAGCCGGTCCTCCTGCTGAATTTCATGCTCAGCCCGATAATGGAACATTCGAATTATGGGTAAAAGGAAGGAATTTCACACCGGACAGCGGTTCCTATCTCTATAGCGGTGACGCAGAAATAACCAAAAAGAGAAATTGGTATCGCCAGACCAAAGTGCACAGTACTTTGACTTTGAACAATGAGAATATGATCATTACCAAAGCCCAACAAAATAAGTGGAAAACCTCTAAAAACTTAGATATTTTAACCTATACGAATCCTAGTTATACTGATTTAAATCACCAGCGTACCGTTTTCTTTATTGATAAAAAATATTTCGTAATTATAGATCGTGCCATTGGTAAAGCAACCGGGAATTTGGGCGTCCATTTTCAATTAAAGGAAGACAGTAAACCCGTTTTTGATACTGCCAAAAATAAGATTTATACCACTTATGCCGATGGCAATAATCTTTTGATACAAGCAATACATTCAGATCATGTAACACTTACTGAAGAAGACGGAAAAGTTTCCTATATATATGCGAAAGAAGTAAAAAGACCCGCCTTTGTATTCGAAAAGATTAAAAACGAAAACAAGAATGAACTATTTGCAACGATCATTTTCCCTTATGAAGGCAATAGAGCTCCCGAAATAAGGGTAAAGCCAAATAGAAACAATGATTTTGAGAAAGGAAATATTGACTTAAACATTACTGTAAATGGCAAGAAAAGCAAAATAACAGCCCAATTAATCGATTGATTTTTTCACCTTATTAAAATGTGCTCTGTAAAACACCTGAAATTATTTAGGTGTTTTTTTTTATGATTTTATTTTTTAAAATTTTTCCATTATTTGAAATAAATACAAGATCCTAATCGGTAAAGTCAACCCATTAAATTCCAGATTATAATTAAACCCAAACAGTATTAAAGTTAACCTTACAATACCTTTGATTTAACGCTTACATGGTTATACGATTTGAAAAAGTAAGATAAAAACGCTGTTTTAAAAACCTCAAGAACACTCCTAAATACGGGTTGTTTCGTTAAAAATCAACCATTACACATACACATTAATCAAATTCAATAGCTTTTTAGTTATTTTCAAAACAACCGTTTGTACTCGATTTCTATATTTGTTTTTATCAAATCAAACTTTTAACATGACTAAACCAAAAAAAAATGAATCAACTAACACACCAACCGTTTTTACACCCGGAAGTAAAACATCACAACTCTTTTTTTAAGTTACTAAATCGTTATCCTTTTCTGCTTAAAGAAAAAACCAATACAGCTGTTTTTAGGAAAACCAAACTCTAAAAAAGAAGCAACAGTATTTTATACCCTTTTTGAAATTAGTAGCTTCAACTTATCAGGTAAATTAAATGAATCTGAGACAGTAGAATTTAAACTATTCAAAAAGACGGGAATCAACCAAACAATATTAATTAGGGATAAAATTTCAATTTAATTCCTGTTTTACAATAGATTATGAAAAGGACTATATTTTTATTTTTACTGCTTACCACATGTAAGGTTATGTACGGACAGGATGTTATTACTGTAAAAGGTCTGGTAACCGATTCGCAGAAGATGCCTATGCCGGGAGCGACTGTTTCTGAAAAAGGAACAACAAACAGTACCACGACATCAATGGATGGGATTTATTCCATTAACGTACATTCTAATGCCATACTGGTCTTTTCTTACATCGGAACCAAAACAAAAGAAGAGCCGGTTAAAAACCAAACCAGTATCAATATCAGACTTCAAGATGACACAAATAATCTGGATGAAGTAGTCGTAGTAGGTTACGGCACAAAATCGAGAAAAGATCTTACGGGAGCTGTTTCCTCAATTAAAGGTAATGAACTGGCTAAAATCCCTGTACAAAACGTGGCACAGGCTTTACAAGGGCGTATTGCCGGAATGCAGGTCACCATGTCTGACGGAAGACCGGGTGGAGAGCCTTCGCTAAAAATCAGAGGAGGAACCTCTATTACACAAAGTAATGAACCTTTGTACGTAGTTGACGGCGTAGCTCAGACTACCGGATTGGCTTTTTTAGATCCAATGGATATAGAATCTGTAGATGTCTTAAAAGATGCAGCATCCACTTCAATTTATGGAGCTCAGGGAGCAAATGGAGTTGTTTTGGTTACTACAAAACAAGCTAAAGGAGGAAAACTTACCTTAAGCTATGATACTTATGGCGGAATAAAAACATTAGCAAATAAGCTGGACGTAATGAAACCTTACGATTATGTGAAATTAATGTACGAAGGAGCATTAGCCGATCCGGCAAGATTGCAAAAATTCACAAATAATTACGGCACTTTTGAAGAGTTGGAAGGTTTATACAAAAACAGACAAGGTGTCGATTGGCAAGAGGAAGTTTTTGGTAAAGCTGTGGTAAGCCAATATCATAAATTGAGTATTAGTGGTGGCGAAAATGATACTAAATACAATGTCTTTTATTCGAATAATAACGATCAGGGTATTATGCTGGGAAGTGAGTCTATAAAAAACATCGCGAAGCTTTCTGTGACCAATAAAGTAGGCAAGAAATTCACCATTAATTCTATTGTAAATTTTTCAAATCAAAAAATTACAGGCCTGTCTACAGGAGAAGGCGGAAATGCCCGATTAAGTATGCTGCAGGCTTTATTACAATACAGACCAACAATTGGAAAAAATGGTGTCGATGAAGATTTAAAAACCCTTGTAGTTGACCCATTAGACAATCAAGATTCTCCCGTTTTTCAAAGTCCGGTGCTTACTATAGAAAATCAGCAAAGAGAAACCATCAAAAAAACGCTAAATATGAGTTTTCAGCTCTTATACAATATCACGCCACATTTGACCTACACCGGATTAATCAATTATTCTGACAATAGTTATAAGTACAAATTATTTAACGGTGCCGAAGGTATTCAAGCAATCAGAAGCGGTGGAGCTAATGGTTCTGTGACACACAATACTGCTACACGTCTGAATTATAATAACGTTCTAACCTACAGTACTAAATTTGGCGAAAAGCATAAATTAGATGTCACCGCAGGACAAGAATATATTTATAATTATGCCGAAGGAATGTCTGCTTCAGCTTCAGTATTTCCGGACGTTAACTTAAGCTGGGACAAATTGCAATTAGGAACGATTGCAGGAATTCCTACCACCTACGCTGAAGATGATAAACTACTGTCTTTTTTCGGAAAAACAAATTATTCTTACAAAAACAGATATCTTTTATCTGCCAGTTTAAGAGCAGATGGATCTTCGAAATTTGGTACTGAAAACCAATGGGGCTTTTTTCCGTCAATCTCTTTAGCATGGCGAATTATTGAAGAAGATTTTATGAGAAGCATCCCTCAGTTTTCGGATTTGAAACTGCGTGTAAGTTATGGTGAAGCAGGAAATAATCGTATTGCAAATTATGCTGCATTAGGTATTTTTGATTCCGGATCTTATCCGCTCAACAATCAGCAGACCGCAACTGCTTACCAAGACAACCTCCCTAATCCGTTCTTGAAATGGGAAGCAACAAAATCAACCAACATTGGTTTAGACTTAGGTTTTTTTAAACAACGCGTCAGTCTTACGACAGAACTTTACGATAATAAATCTCAAGATTTGTTGTACAATACCCGCGTCCCTGCAAGTTCCGGTTTCAGCCAGCAATTTCAAAATATTGGAGCGACTTCCAGCCGTGGACTAGAATTTACGTTAAATACGACAAATATTAAAACAGATCATTTTAATTGGAGTTCCAGTTTTAATATTGCCTTTAATAAAACCAAAGTCTTGGAATTAAGCCAAGGTGAAACTTCACTTATTACCAATAGTTATACAACCACTAATGACTACATCTTACAAGTTGGTAAACCGGTCGGTATTATGTACGGTTATGTCAGAGACGGATTATATCAGGTAAACGATTTTGACTACAATCAGGCAACCAATACTTATGCTCTAAAATCAGGTGTGGTAAAAGATAATATTGTGGTACAACCCGGATTTATCAAATTTAAAGATATCAGCGGTCCGAATGGAACACCGGACGGAATTATAAATGATTTAGACCGAACTGCCATTGGTAATTCAAATCCTAAATATACCGGAGGTCTAAACAATACTTTTAGCTACAAAGGAATTGATTTTAGCGTTTTCCTTGATTTCTGTGTCGGAAATGATATCTATAATGCCAATGTATTAAATAACTCAAGACTTAATTTAGAGAATTTAAACACTTTAGATATGTATTCAAACAGATGGATGTCTATAAATTCAGACGGAAATGTTGTTACAAATCCAAACGAGCTTGCTGCTTTAAACCAAGGAAAAACCAATCCTGTTTATAATGGTAATACGACAGGACGTTTGTACAGTGATATTATCGAAGACGGTTCCTTTTTGAGAATCAACAACGTAAGTTTAGGATATACATTACCCAAAAAATGGTTAAATGCGTCTAAAATTTCCAACTTCCGAATTTATTTTACGGCATACAATTTATATGTATTTACTAAATATACAGGCTATGATCCTGAAGTAAGTGTGAGTAATAATGCGATAACCAGAGGAGTAGATTTTAGTGCTTACCCTAGAAGCAAATCTTTTATCACAGGACTAAGTATTTCACTTTAATTTAAAAATTCAGAAAATGAAAAATAAGTTATTTTCCCATAAAAAAATAAGCATCGCAGCTGGAATAGCCTGCTTATTATTCCTCTTAAATTCTTGTGATAACGAATTAGAAGTAACTCCGTATTCTTATTTTACAAGTGCCAATTTTTTCTCTAATACAGATCAGGCTAATATGGCTACATTGGGTGTTTACGAATCAATGTCTTCAAGAGATACTTATGGCTGGTATATCCCTTTTGTCTTTGATGCGGATACAGATATTTTACAAATAAGCGGCTTAGGTTCAGACGACTGGAGAACCATCGCTCATTATCAGGGAATTTCACAAACAAATGCATTATATACAGTTTGGTCTAAATTCTATCAGGGAATTGACCGCGCAAATGTAGTTGTAGAAAAAATTCCTCAAATGGATTTATATACTAATGGTACACAAAATCAAAAAAATCAATTGAACCGCTATATTGGCGAGGCTAAGTTTTTGCGTGGTTTTTATTATTCTGAATTAGTCCGTTTATGGGGTGATGTGCCATTTAAAATTAAAAGTTCACAAACAGGTGATGATCTAAGAGGAGCTCTTGTAGACCGAAAAGAAATATATGCTCAAATTATTCAGGACATGCAGGAAGCTGCTGCTCTATTACCTGAAGAAACACCGAAAGATGAACGCGTAAATAAATGGGCCGCAAAAGCCCTATTGGCGAGAGTCGCTCTTTTTGCCGGAGGTTATTCATTAAGTGCAAATGGAACGATGTCCAGACCGGGTAATTACAAAGATTTCTATTTAATAGCTCAGAAAGAGATTAATGATATTATGGCTCAAAATCCATATAAGTTAAATCCATCCTACTCAAAAGTATTTAAAAATCAATGTCAGCATGTTTTAGAGCCAACTGAAAACATTTTTCAAATTGCTTTTTTTAATCCCTCAGGAACTATTGGTAATGCCTCATGGGTTGGTTATTTTAATGCTCCATTGACCGCTGCAAGTAGTTTATATGCAACAACTCCCGGAAGATGTTTAGTGCCAAAACCATTTTACACCAGTTTTAACGCGGCCGACCAACGAAGAGATGTTTCAATTGCAACCTACTCTATTAACGCCCTTGGAAACAAAAACCCGCTGTTAACCGCAAGACAAGACGAATCGTGGACAACAGCCAAGTGGAGTCGTGAGTATCAAACTAATTCAACACTCGAACGTTCGTATACACACATCAATTGGGTGGTTATGCGTTATTCGGATCTGCTTTTAATGCGTGCCGAAATAGAAAACGAATTAAACGAAGGTCCAAATGCGATTGCCTATGATGCTATTAATCAAGTGAGAAGAAGAGGCTTTGGCGCAGACATTACAGGAAGCGGAATAAATATCACCTTAGGCAACAAAGGAACAGGATATTCAGCGGCTGGTAATGTTCTAATTCAAATCACTGGCGGCGGAGGTACAGATGCAGCTGCAGCAGTAGTCGCACTTGCTAACGGAACAATAGGTACCATTGCAATGCTTCGTTCAGGCGATGGTTATACATCGGCACCCACAATAACCATTACAAGTACTGACGGAAAAGGCTCAGGAGCCACAGCTACAGCGACACTTTTGACAAAACCCACAACAACACAAATACATCTTCCTGCCGGATTAAATAAAGATAATTTCTTAAAAGCATTACAACAGGAAAGAGCTTGGGAACTTTCCGGTGAAGGAATGCATCGATCTGATCTGATTAGATGGGGAATTTTATCCGATAAAATAACAGAAACCAGTACCGCAGTTAAAGCCATTCGCTCCAACTATTTCTATCCGGCGGTTACCAATTTTGTAAAAGGAAAACACGAACTCTATCCTTATCCACAAAATGAAACTGACGTAAATAAAAATATAACACGTCAAAATCCGGGGTATTAAAATTTTAAACCATGAAAGTAAACATTCTAACCTTTTTTATAGCGCTTCTTTCTATAGTATCATTTGCGCAGCAACCGCAAAGACCTGCAGATATTTATGAGGCTTCGAAAGTGTATGAATACCCAACTGACCCTCTGGTATTAAAAAAATTAGAAAAATGGCGGGATCAAAAGTTTGGTATCATGATGCATTGGGGAATTTACAGTGTAGAAGGAATTCGTGAATCATGGCTCTTGTGCAACGAACCACGATTTGTACGAGACAGTAATGTCGTTTATGAAGATTATAAAAAGTGGTATTGGAGTTTATCTGAAAAAATGAATCCTACAAAATTTGATCCCGATAAGTGGGCAGAAATTTCTCAGAAGGCTGGAATGAAATACGTTGTTTTTACCACCAAACACCACGATGGTTTTAATATGTTTGATACCAAAGAGTCCGATTATGGAATAACTAAAGGACCTTTTGCCAAAAATCCAAAAGCAGATGTAACCAAATTTATTTTTGAAGCGTATCGCAAAAAAGGAATGATGATCGGGGCCTATTTTTCTAAACCCGATTGGCATTCCGAATATTTTTGGTGGCCTCGTTACGCCACAACGGACAGAAATGTAAATTATGATGGAAATAAAAACCCTTGGCGCTGGAAAAAATTTCAGGATTTCACCTATAACCAAATTAGCGAACTAATGCATCATTATGGAGCGATCGATGTTTTATGGCTGGATGGCGGCTGGGTTCGCCCATTGGAACAAGGTAAAAAAAGACCCGAAGGTTTTTCTTTATACCCTGATTTCAGCCAAGATATAAATATGCCTGAAATAACCCGTATGTCACGTGAGGCACAGCCTGGCATTTTGATGGTGGACAGAACGGTACACGGACCCTATGAAAATTACAGAACACCGGAACAATCTATCCCAAAAGAACAAATTAATGACCCTTGGGAGACCTGCATGACACTTGGTAAAGGCTGGGGGTATAGAAAAAACGATAAAATAAAATCCGCTACCTATATCATTCATAAATTGACAGAAGTTGTCGCTAAAGGAGGGAATTTTTTGTTGAATGTTGGTCCTACACCGGAAGGAGAATTTCCTGAAGAAGTGACTACATGTTTAGAGAAAGTGGGACAATGGCTCAAACAAAATGGAGAAGCGATTTATGCAACGCGAACCTCAGCTATTTATAACGATGAAAATATTTGGTTTACACAATCCAAAGATGGCAAAGTTAAATATGCTATTGCTTGCCTAAAGGAAGATACTTCAGTTCCCGTTAGTCTTCAATGGAAAGGAATTATACCTACTAAAAGCACCTTAAAATTGCTTTCAACAGGTAAAACCTTAAAATGGAAACAAACGGGAGATAAGATAGAAGTCTCCTTGCCCAAAGATCTGGTTGGAAAAAATGTTCCGGCACTTGCATTTTCAATACGATAAAACAGAAATAGAGCAATCGTTTTTAGAATTGTTCTTTTTTTGGACGTTAATGCAGTGCTTAATGTGCTGCATTAATATTCCAAAGAACTATAAAATCTATTCAAAACCATAGCTACTATTCATAAAAGATTTTAGCTAAATTTAATATCATTTTGTACAAATTCAAAACGTTATTAACCTATTGCTAATTAAATTCGTTTTGTGTTTGAGTGCTCTCAAATCAAATAAATAATCTTATAAAGAGATATTATGTTATTTCAAAAAAACAGTCTGGTTGTATGTCTATTGTTATTTTTAAGCATTCCATTAATCATTAATGGACAAACAACAGAGCGTCCGAATATTCTAATTATAATGACAGATCAGCAAACCGCTGATGCAATGAGCATTGTCGGTAACAAAGATTTGCATACTCCGGCTATGGATAAACTAGCACAAAATGGAGTTCGTTTTACCAAAGCCTATTGCGCGCAGCCCTTATGTTCTCCCTCACGGAGTGCAATTATGAGTGGAAAAATGCCTCATGAAACCGGTTTTATAGGTAATGCACCTGAAAAAGACGGACAATGGCCTGAGGATTTGTTAATGATGGGTAAAATTTTTCAAAATGGAGGTTACAAAACAGGTTATGTAGGCAAATGGCATTTACCAGTTCCAACTGCCAAAAAAAGCCAACATGGATTTGAATATATCGAGAATACCGATTTTCAAGATTATAATGATGCCGCAACGCCTTCTTTCTGTGCTCGTTTTATAAAAGAAAATAAAAACACTCCTTTTTTATTAGTCGCATCTTTTTTAAATCCACATGATATTTGTGAATGGGCACGAGACGAGGATTTAAAAATGGATCTGTTGGAAAAAGCACCACCGCCAGATTTGTGTCCTGCACTTCCGGAAAACTGGAAAATTCCGGACTTTGAACCTAAAATTGTACGCGAACAGCAAAAAGTAAGTTTTCGCACCTATCCTACCGTTAATTGGAATGGCGACCAATGGCGTCAATATCGCTGGGCATACAACCGCTTGGTTGAAAAAGTTGATGTTTATATTGAAATGGTGCTGGCTTCCTTGAAAAAATATAATATTGAAAAAAATACCATTATCGTTTTTACAGCCGACCATGGTGATGGTTACGCAGGCCACAGCTGGAATCAAAAACAAATTTTATACGAAGAAGCGGCCAAAATACCTTTTATTATTTCAAAAATTGGCGAATGGAAACCACGCACCGATGAAATGTTAGTTTGTAATGGCACCGATATTATTCCAACAATTTGCGGTTTTACAGGCGTTAAAAAACCTGCCTATTTGAAAGGTGTTGACCTGAGTAAAAAAATAGCAAATCCTAGCCTAAATCTTCGTGATACTTTGGTAATAGAAACTGATTTTGCCGATAATGAAGAACTTTTGGGTATTAGTGGCCGTGCCGTAATCACTAAAAATTTCAAATACATTGTTTATAATAAAGGAGCTATCAAAGAACAACTTTTTGATTTAACCAAAGACCAGGGAGAAATAACAAATCTGGCAGTAGATAAAGTCTACAAAAAAGAACTTATCGCAATGCGCCGCTATTTGAGACAATGGTGCAAAAACAATGGAGACCAATTCGTTTCCGGATTATAAAAGATTTAGAAAATAAACTAGTAGAAAAAATGATAAAAAAAGGAATAATTATAGTATCGCTTTTACTTCTTACCTTACATACTTTCGGTCAACAGCAACCGGCTATAATTAAATTGAATGCTGAAAAATTGCATTCCAGAGTCAGAGAATGGCCTTATCCCGTAAATGGAATAACGGTGCCAACCAATGCTCCGGCTTTACTTTGGCCTGCTACTAATGGCCAAACAATGGTAAAACCAATGGAAAGCGGAAGCGAAGTGCCTGAAGATCCAAATATTGGTAAAGTCCGTTACAAAGTAATGCTGGCCAGTGATAAGAATTTCACCAAAGATTTGCTTACCGGTTCAGAACAAGCTTGGGCAGTTTATCCTTTACACCAGCCTTTAAAACCCGGAAAATGGTACTGGAAATACGCTTATGCATTAAAAGGAAGCAACCAATGGACCTGGTCACCGGTTTATGATTTCGTAATTGATCCTAAATATGCTAACGAAAAAGTATCGCCTCCAATAAGCGCCGTTTTAAAAAGAAACCAAGGAGCACATCCCCTTTTATGGGATATGAATCGCATCGGAGCGGATTTTTATAAGAATAATTTAGAAAATCCGGAGGCTAAGAAATTTATTGCTTTCGCAGAAAAACTAATGCTGGCTCCTCTTCCTACCGAAAAACCCCAACGTGTCATTGATACCACCGGTAAAAATAAATTAGAAAAAAAGATTATTGTCGAGCGAATGTATCATGGTTTTGGTGATGCAGTAGGTACTCCCGTTAGAAACTTATGTATTGCTTATCAATTGACTAAAGACAAACGTTTTATTCTTGATGCCAAACGCAGAGCCCTGAATATTGCCAATATGAACCCAAATGGATTGGCGACAGGTGATGATTTTACCAGCGGTGCCGTGCTCGAGGCCTTAGGATGGTTTTATGATGCAGGTTATGACTTTCTGAACCCGCAGGAAAAAGAAATTTTTAAAAATATAATTACCATTAGAGCTAAACGGGTTTACAGTCATTTACCAAATCGTTTTGAGCTGCATGTCAGCGACAATCATGTTTGGCAGATTACGCTTCGCAACTTAGCGATAGCCACCGTTGCAGTAATTAATGATGTTCCGGAAGCCAAAGAATGGCTCACCTATATGTACGAAGTCTGGTCGGCACGTTTTCCTGTATTAGGCACCACAGATGGCGGCTGGCACGAAGGAAACGGGTATTTTAGAGTGAATTTTAAATCCATCATTTACTTATCACAGATGTTTGGTGATTTTAGTGGTGTTGATTATTTTAAATTACCATGGATGGAAAACCTGCCGTATTATCTGTTATACACACATCCCACCGACGCTGCAAGTACAGCAACGGGAGATATGTGGGAGAACATTCCTTATATCGTAAAAGGAGAAGCCTGGTTTGCTGAAGCACTTACTTATAAAATGAATAATCCTTATTTAAATTGGTATGTTGAACAAATAAAAAAAGAACATCCGGATTACTTTAAAGGATCCGATGATTATTTGCTTTTCCGTTTATTGAATTATAAACCAAACAAAACCTTAGCCGTTTCCTCACCTGCCGACTTGCCTAAAACGCGAAAGTTTGCCGATATCGGGGTGGTTGCAATGCATGAAAATCTGAAGGATGCTAATAAAACACTGAGCAGTTATCTTATTAGCAGTCCGTTTGGTTCTTCGGGACACGGACATGCTTCTCAAAATGCTTTTACCATTAATTTTAAAGGAAAAGTAATTTTTGGAGGCACCGGGTATTACAGCAACTTTAGTGATAAACACAATCTTCTGGATTATCGTACTTCTAAGGCTTATAATACTATATTGGCCGACAGTTTAAATCAAAAAATCGGAGAAGAAGGTTACGGTTGGATTCCAAGGGCTATTTCGGGAAAACATATCCAATATGCACTGGGAGATGCCGGTAATGCTTATGGCGAAATTAAAAGTGATTTTTGGTTAAATCGTTTTAAACAAATTAATGTAGTCCCTAATAAAACAAATGGTTATGGCGAATCCGGAGTTACCGTTTACCGTCGACATATGCTACAGTTAGAAGGAGGTTATATTGTTTTGTATGATGAATTAGAAGCAAAAACTCCTGTCAAATGGACCACACAGTTTCAGTGTCCTTATTATACAATCGAAGCGCAAAATACTGAAAATGCGGCAGAACAAAACTTTATTGTCAATAGTGACTTAGGAAATGTAAGCGCTAAAGTAATCGCAAACAGTCCCTTGAAAATGCAAGTGCACAACAAATTTTTTGAGCCGGCTGTCAATTGGAATAAGGTAACCAATGATGAAGGCCAGATAAAGGATTTTAAAGAACAATGGCACGCCGGAATCACCTCAGAAGCAAAACAAAAATTTAGATTTCTAACGATCATTCAAATTAAAGACGGAAAAACGGAAATTATAAAAAGGCTCAATAGTAATAATGGATTAGCACATTTTCAAGTAGGAAACTGGGAAATACAAGCGCAATTAGACGGAGATCAAGCCAGTGCCTTTCAAGTTTCCAATAAAACGATACAATCCCTATTCAGTTATGGCAATGTTCCGATTAATTTTGAAGGCAAAAACTATATCCCAAAAATTGCCGGCAGCTCTGTATTATTAGAAATGGACAGCAAAAAATGGGATATCACAGAAGCCGTTGATGAACTGCCGGATGTGGTCAAATACGATAAAAAATTAGATTAGAAACCACTCTTATTTTTCTGTAAATTAGTTTTCCAAATTGACTTTTAGACAGACTCGCAATAGAGCGCTATTTTAAAAAAACGGAACCGACAAATACCCCTTATGAGAAAAAAACTTACCATCCTCGCTATACTGTGCATTGTTCTTTTTACATCTAAGAATTATGCACAATTACCGGATCGTAATTTCCGTAATATCTCCGTAGACAAAGGTTTGTCACAAAGCTCTGTATTTGCCATACAGCAGGATAAACTGGGATTTATTTGGGTTGGAACTCAAGATGGGTTAAATCGCTACGATAGTAAACGATTTAAAGTATATCGCCCTTTAAAAAGTCAAAAGAACAGTCTGCAGTCCTATTATATCCGCAGTTTATTCCTAGACCACAAAGGACAATTATGGATTGGAGGAAATAAAGGAGTCAGCATCTACAACTATAACACAGACAGCTTTGTAAATTATAAACTTCCCGGCAGCTTAGGAGAATGGTTTATTTCTTCTATAGCAGAAGATCATTTACATCAAATATGGGCAGTTTCTAATGCCGGAGATGTTTTTTTATTAAGTCCACAAAGCAAAAATTTCACACCTGTAAAATTCAATGCTTCTTCTCATGAGATAAAAAAAATCAACTATGTCGGGATTTGGCAGCAGCAAATTATTTTAGGTACAGATGTTGGTCTGTTTAAACTGAAACCTGCAGTGCATCAATTGGTAAAAATTGATTTAGGCAAAAAAAAGCCTTATATAAATGATGTATACATTGATAAAAACAAACTCTGGATTGCAACGGAAGGTGACGGAGTATTAACATACAACACGCAGACCAAACAGATTAGTTCGTTACTGCATACGACCAACCCAAACAGTGCCGCAGATAACAATATTAGATGTGTTGGCAAAGATACAGAAGGAAATATTTGGCTGGGCACTTTTAAAGGCCTTACTATTTTTAATCCCAACAATTCTACTTTTAAAAATTATTACCATCAAATAGCACAGCCTTTTACGATTAGCCAGAATTCTGTGCGCTGTTTTTTCAAAGACAAACAAAACGGTATCTGGCTCGGAACGTATTATGCGGGATTAAACTACTACCATAAAAATGATATTAATTTTAATCTTTTAAGTCAAAACTCAGGTAAACCTTCTTTAAATGACGAAGTTATAGGTGTCATTAAACAAGATCCAAAAGGCAACTTTTGGATTGGAACCAACGATAAAGGAATAAATTATTGGAATAAAACGACCAATACCATTACCTATTTTTCTAACAGTGAAAACAATCCAAAAAGTTTAAGTTCTAATAACATTAAAGCAATTGCATTTGATGATAACGGAAATGTACTAGCCGGTACGCATAATGGAGGCTTAAATTTACTTAATCCCAACAGCGGGATGGTAGAGCGTTTTCGTCATGATGAGAACAATCCAAATTCTATTGCAGGAGATTTGGTGTACAGCATTCTTAAAGACTCTAAAAATCGTATTTGGGTAGGTACAAAATCCGGACTGGATCAATTTCATATAGAAAAAAAATCATTTACCCATATCCTTCTTGATAAAGCAGGAAAACGACTTGTTTCAGACAATATTAATTTCCTTTTTGAAGACAGCAAACATCGCATCTGGATTGGTACCACAAATGGAGTGACCCTATTTTATCCCGATAATTTTTTGTTTGGAGTTGTAGGACACGGCAAACCCAGTGATGATATTATAAATTGTATTACTGAAGATCAAAAACACCGAATCTGGATTGGAACCCGGGAAGGACTTTTATTATACAATGAAGCACAAGAAACCTTCACCAGTTTTAAAACAAGAAAAGATTTTACCGAAGAAACAATCTACGGAATACTTTCAGATGATGATGGAAATCTTTGGATTTCTACCAATCGCGGACTGGTAAAATTCAATCCGGATAAGGGCACTGTTCAAAATTTTGACGAAAGTGATGGACTGCAAAACAAACAATTTAATGAATATTCATTTTGCAAAGCCAAAGATGGAATGATGCTCTTTGGAGGTATAAAGGGGATTTCCTACTTCTATCCTAAAAAGATCAAACAACGTCCGCTTCCTCTTAAACTTAGTTTTACCGCCCTGGAAGTTTTAAATAAAGTTGTTGCAGTAGCAGATGAAACTGACATTCTGGAAAAGCATATCGATCAGGTAAATGTGCTGGAAATTGGACCTGAATACAAGCAATTCAGCATCTTTTTCAATACTTTTAATTATATCTCTTCTAATCGTACTTACTATTATTACAAGTTAGAAGGTCAGGATAAAGATTGGCAACGAACGGAAGAATTAAAAATCAGCTATAGCAACTTACCTGCCGGCGATTATAAATTACAAATTAAAGCCGTTGGTCCAAATGGAGAAATGAGTTCGATTAGAACTTTAAAAATTAAAATATTACCACCTTGGTATAAAACATTCTGGTTTTCTTTATTACTGTTATTAGTATTATCCGCAGCCGCTTATATCGCTTTTCGAATATTAAAAGAAAGGATAAAAGCCTTACAGCAGTTAAAATTAGAGCGCATTGATAAGGAAAAAGCCAATTACATTAATCAGGTTAAAATGGATTTTTTCACCAATGTATCACACGAACTTAGAACACCTTTAACCTTGATTTTGGCTCCTTTAGAAGAATTATTAAAGATGCCTTTTACCGATAAAATCACAAAAAAGAAACACGAATTGATGTTTATCAATGCAAAACGATTGTACAATTTAGTAGATCAACTTTTTGAGTTTAGAAAAACCGAAATGGGGACAAAACAACTTAAAGTAAGCAAAAGTGATATTGTAAGTTTTACCCATGAAATTTATCAGTCCTTCAAACCACTTTCAGAAAAAAACCACATTCATTATACTTTTCATACCAACGAAACCAACCTTACCTTTTTCTTTGATAAGGATGCAATGGAGAAAATTTTATTTAACCTCTTGTCTAATGCCTTCAAATACACCAAAAGCAACCAAACTATACAGATAGAACTTTTAAAAGTTACTGATAGTATAGCCATAAAAGTTACCGATACCGGTGTTGGTATAAGTGAGCAGGATTTATCTAAAGTTTTTGATCGCTTTTATCAGGTAAACAATCGCGAAATGAATCTGGGTTCCGGCGTTGGCTTGGCTTTTACCAAACGTCTGGTAGAACTGCATCACGGTAAAATTACGGTCGAAAGTGCAGAAGACAAAGGCAGTACTTTTACAGTTTCTATACCTACAGCAGATTTCATTTATAAAAACGACTCGCAGGCGGAGGATTCCTTATATCAATTATCAATAACCAATGATAGTGAAGTTGATGGTGAAGATGATACTTTTCCGGAGGAAAATGAAATCAAGGAAAGCGGACAGCTTATAAAATTATTGATTGTTGATGATAACGACGAAATCTTAGATTATCTGCGGGACTATTTTAGTACAATCTATGAAGTAAGTACAGCCTCAAATGGTCAAGCCGCCTTAGAATTACTGGAAATACATCCTTTTGATTTGATTATAAGTGATATTATGATGCATGAACTTGATGGTCTGCATTTTTGCAAGAGAGTAAAACAGAACATCAATACCTCTCATATTCCATTGATTTTATTAACAGCACGTACCGAAACCAGTCAACAAATCAAAGGATTAGAAATGGGCGCAGATGATTATGTAACAAAACCTTTTTCAACTCCTTTATTAGCCGCAAAAATAACAAACCTGCTTCGTTCCCGTAAAAGGTTGAAAGAACACTATTCAATTGGTAAAGAAATGATTCCGGAAAACATTGCCTTTAACCCTCTTGATGAAGAATTTCTAAAACAAGCGATCAACATCGTCGAAGAACATCTGGCCAATTCAGAATTTTCGGTAGATCAGTTCAGCAGGGAAATAGGGATGAGCCGTTCCAACCTGTATCTTAAATTCAAAGCTATTACAGGAGAGTCAGCAATCGATTTTATAAAAAGAATCCGTTTCAAAAAAGCGGTAGAATTAATGGAAAGCAGGCGTTATACCATTGCTCAGGTTACCTACATGTGTGGTTTTAATTCTCCTTCTTACTTTTCGACAGCCTTTAAACAGCACTATGGATGCATGCCAAGCGAATATTTAGCAAAAACAGATGACATAAATGAAAGTGACTAAAAACATAAAAAAATAATATACTATTCCCTTCGTCATTAAACACTTTCCGGCAACGAAGCGTTTAATTATAAATTCAAATTTATCGAAGTTTAATCTCGTCCAAATGGCAAATCATTTGGAAACGAGTACCCTCTCTCGTGCTCTATTTGAACTACTAAAGAAGTGATTTTCATTTAAAAAACTTAAAAATAAATAAAAACAAACCATATGAAATCCATTCAATTGATAGGCCTGATCTTCCTTTTTCCTACGCTCTTTTTTGGGCAAACAAAGGCAATTATTACGATTCAAAACAATTCGGCTATAGCAAGACAAGAAGCTGTGACCGCCATTAAATGGGAAAACATTACAACTGCATTTCCCGAAATAGACACCGCAAATTTTGTGATTATTAATCAAAATACAAAAAAACAGGTTCCATACCAGTTGGAACATCTTGGTAAATCTTCAATTCAAAATGTATTGATTCAAATCGATGTGAAGCCAAAATCATCTCTAAATCTTATGCTCCAAAAAGGCAAACCCAATTTATTTGAAACCAAAACCTATGCCCGTTATGTGCCGGAACGCAAAGACGACTTTGCATGGGAGAACGATAAAATTGCTTTTCGCGCTTATGGAAAAGCAATAGAAAAATCAAATGAAGATGCCTATGGATTTGATGTTTGGGTAAAACGAACCAAAAAAATGATTCTTAATGAACGCTATAAAACAGGAAATTATCATGTAGACAGCGGCAACGGAATGGATTATTATCATGTCGGCTATTCCTTAGGCGCAGGCAATATGGCGCCCTACATAAACGATACGATTCGTTATTCGGCAAATTACCACCAATACAAAGTTTTAGACAATGGTCCTTTACGCTCCACTTTTCAACTTATTTACGATACTTGGGATGCGGGCAAAATTAAAATTAAAGTTACAAAAACCATTTCCATAGATGCCGGATCACAGCTTAACCGAATAGAAAACGTCTACACTTTTGAAGATAATAAACCAATTCCTGTTGTAATAGGAATCATAAAAAGAGCTGAGGCGGGTGTAATTTCTTTAAACGAACAACAAGGTATTCTTGCCTATTGGGAACCTACTTTTGCTCAGGATGGTACTACAGGGGTAGGTTCCATATTAAGCAATCCAACCGCCACCATGTGGATCGATAAAACCCAAATATTAGCCAAAACCACCGTTACAAATAACAGTCCAATTGTCTATTATACCGGTGCCTGTTGGGATAAGGCGCAAGAAATCACTAATTCGAAGCAATGGTTTGACTACTTAAATAATTTTCAAGAACAATTAAAAAATCCGTTGACCATTACTATTCGCCAAAACAAACAATAATTACTAACTATAAAATATAAAAAATGTCATTTAATTTATTTGATTTAACAGGAAAGACAGCTCTCATTACGGGAGGAGTTCATGGCTTGGGAATGGCAATGGCCAAAGGTCTTGGACAGGCCGGTGCAAAAATTGTTGTAAACGATCATTCTTCGCAAGCAGCGGTTGATCATGCAATTGCCGAATATAAAGCAGAAGGTATCGAAGCCTATGGGTATCTATTTGATGTAACCGATGAAAAGGCGGTTATAGACGCTATTAATAAAATCGAAACGGAAGTTGGTCCAATCGATATCTTAATAAACAATGCCGGAATTATCAAAAGAACTCCAATAATTGATATGGAAGTTTCCGATTTTGAAGCTGTTATTAAAGTAGATTTAACCGGACCGTTTATAGTTTCTAAAAATATTGCCAAAGGAATGATAACCCGAGGAGGTGGTAAAATTATAAACATGTGCTCTATGATGAGTGAACTTGGGAGAGATTCCGTTAGCGCATATGCAGCTGCTAAAGGAGGTTTAAAAATGCTGACCAAAAATATGGCTACAGAATGGGCCAAACACAATATTCAAATCAACGGAATTGGTCCCGGCTATTTTGCTACCAGCCAAACGGCTCCGATTAGAGTAAACGGACATCCATTTAATGAATTTATCATGCAGCGAACACCTGCAGGACGCTGGGGAAATCCTGATGATCTGCAAGGTGCTGCAATATTTTTAAGTTCAAAGGCAAGTGATTTTGTTAATGGTCATATTGTTTATGTTGATGGAGGAATTCTGGCTACTATAGGAAAACCATCTAATGAAAACTAGTTTATTATTCCTTGATCCAAAAAATATAAAATGATAAAAAGTATAGTAGACAAAGCAACAGGCTTCGAAAAACGATTTGAAAACATCAATACAGTAGTTTTTGAAAATTCTAATGAGGCTTCTAAAGCGGTTGCTCAGGAAATTGCAGCTTTAATTCAATCCAAACAAAAAGAAAATAAACCTTGTATTTTAGGTCTGGCAACCGGTTCTTCACCAAAAGGATTGTATGCAGAGTTAGTACGTCTTCATAAAGAGGAAGGTTTGAGTTTTAAAAACGTAATTAGTTTTAATTTGGATGAATATTATCCAATGGAACCTAATTCTATCAACAGTTATGTTCGTTTTATGAAAGAATTACTGTTTGACCATGTCGATATTTTACCTGAAAACTTCCATGTTCCCGATGGACTTTTAACCAAAGAACAAATTGCAGATTACTGCCACGATTACGAAGCTAAAATTGAAGCCTTAGGTGGAATCGATTTACAGATTCTTGGAATTGGAGGAAACGGACATATTGGTTTTAATGAATCGGGTTCACTTCAAAACTCAAAAACGCGTTTGGTAGCTCTAGATCATATTACAAGAGTTGCCGCAAGTAAAGATTTTTCCGGTTTAAGTAATACGCCTA
The DNA here is from genome assembly GCF_001027725.1 of Flavobacterium sp. ABG. Classification (NCBI taxonomy): domain Bacteria; kingdom Pseudomonadati; phylum Bacteroidota; class Flavobacteriia; order Flavobacteriales; family Flavobacteriaceae; genus Flavobacterium; species Flavobacterium sp. ABG. The sequence continues at coordinate 268 of NZ_LEKS01000016.1, read as the reverse complement.
GAACTGCAATTACACTTGGAGTTAAAAAAATCATGGAAGCCAAACAAGTTATTTTGATGGCTTGGGGTGAAGGAAAATCTAATGTGATCAAAAAATCAGTTGAAGATGAGGTGACCAATCAGATTCCGGCTTCGTTTTTACAGGAACACAATAATGCTGTTTTTGTTTTAGACAAAGAAGCGTCTTCAAAACTAACGCGAATCAACAGACCTTGGTTGGTAGAAAAAGTAACCTGGAGTGATAAATTAATCCGAAAAGCCGTTTTAGG